>NZ_JBFRJJ010000042.1:0-44708 GCF_041468785.1 Shewanella sp. 10N.286.52.E4 | reverse complement strand
GAAAGAATTAAATCATTATGAAATCCCAGGTCGATTAGCTCAGCTGGGAGAGCACCTCCCTTACAAGGAGGGGGTCACTGGTTCGAGCCCAGTATCGACCACCATTCTTTTCGTAAAGAATTAAAACATTATGAAATCCCCAGGTCGATTAGCTCAGCTGGGAGAGCACCTCCCTTACAAGGAGGGGGTCACTGGTTCGAGCCCAGTATCGACCACCATTTCTTTTTATTCCTGTTTTACCTTTCTAAAGATTCTTCATTTCAAATATTTAATTCGTACTTTAAAGCCGTTGCGTTTTCTTTACTTACTTCATAAATCTAAGTCTATTTTTGTCTCTGTCTCTAACTCTAACTCTTTCTCTATTTCCCTCTACATCTCTGACCTTTTTTGTGGAATGCTCAGTTTTCGCAGGTAACTCAATACATGTGTGATTGACTGGGTTCGTTTAATTAGAGCTTGATCAAACCACTAAAAAAGCCGCTCAACATGCATTGAACGGCTTAGTAGAGGAAAACGAATCGTTATTTTATTAAGCGATTAATCTATACCGAGGAAGCCACCTGTTTGGTGTGCCCATAACTGCGCATAAATACCCCCCGACTTTATCAATTCCTGGTGCGTACCTTGTTCAACAATCTTGCCCTTGTCCAAGACAATTAACCTGTCCATTGCTGCGATGGTTGATAAACGATGGGCAATGGCAATCACAGTTTTACCTTGCATTAATTCATATAAACTTTCCTGAATCGCTGCTTCTACTTCAGAATCGAGAGCAGATGTTGCCTCATCGAGTAACAAAATTGGCGCGTTTTTAAGCAGCACACGGGCAATCGCGATACGTTGGCGTTGACCACCTGATAATTTAACACCGCGCTCGCCGACCTGTGCATCAAGTCCAGTATTACCAAAGGGATCTGATAAGTCTTTAATGAACTCACTGGCTTGAGCCTGTTCAATTGCCGCCAGTAATTGCTCATCTGACGCTGTTGGATCGCCATAAAGGATGTTTTCACGAATGGAGCGATGCAGTAATGAGGTATCTTGAGTCACCATGCCAATCATTGAGCGCAAAGAGTCCTGAGTGACATCGGTGATCTTTTGGTCATCAATTGCAACGTGGCCTTTTTCTACATCATGAAATCGCATTAGCAAATTTACCAATGTAGATTTACCTGCGCCAGAGCGGCCGACTAAACCGACTTTCTCGCCCGCTTTGATGTTCAAGTTCAAGTCGTTAATGACACCAGATGCTTCACCATAATTAAAACTGACATCATTGAAATCAATTTTACCATTGTCTACAACGATATCTTTCGCATCTGTTTTATCTTCAATTTCAATCGGTTTTGATAAGGTGTTCATCCCATCTGTTACTGTACCTATGTTCTCGAACAGTGAGCTGATTTCCCACATGATCCATTGAGACATGCCATTAAGGCGCAATGCCAAGCTGACAGCGATAGCAATCGCACCCACAGTGATGGCGTTATCTGCCCATAACCAAATTGATACTGCCGCAATGGTAAATGCCAACAAATAGTTAATTGCTTGAACCAGCACGTTAATGATAGTTACTAGACGCATTTGACCATACACAGTCTGTAAAAAGCCCATCATGCTGTCTTGGGCGTAATCTGCTTCTTGTTTGGTGTGCGAGAATAACTTTACGGTTGAAATATTGGTGTAACTGTCAACAATTCGTCCTGTCATGGTCGAGCGTGCATCAGCTTGCTTAGTAGAAATCGCTTTTAATTTCGGCACGAGTTTCCACTGAATAGCAACATAAGCAAATAACCACACTAGCATCGGTAGCATTAAACGCACATCAGCACTGGCAATCATCACTAGCATTGAGGTGAAATAAATAATGATGTACATCAGTACATCAAGCAATTTCATCACGGTTTCTCTCACAGCTAGTGAGGTTTGCATGACTTTGGTGGCAATACGTCCGGCAAAGTCGTCCTGATAGAACGAAACGCTTTGTTTAAGCAAATAACGGTGTGCTTGCCAGCGTATCGCCATCGGGTAGTTACCCAAGAGTGTCTGATGAACAATAGAAGCATGCAGCCAGACCAATGCAGGGATCACCACTAAGACAATTACGGACATACCAATGAGGGTGTTCCCTTCATCCTGCCATAATGTCTCAGGGTTTTTAGTGACTAACCAGTCTACTAATTTGCCCATAAAACCAAATAATGACACCTCTAAAATGGCCAAAATAGCGGTTAATATCGACATAATGATTAGATGCTTTTCAAACCCGCGAGTGTAATGACGGCAGAAAGCATATACGCCTTTAGGGGCTTGCGACGGCTCTTCTTGAGGAAGGGGATTGGTTAACGATTCGAAAAATTTAAACATCAACAGCTCAAACAAATATTAGTTAACGATAGGATACCGTAACTTGTGAACGAAGTGTTGAATTGATTATGACAATTGATGTCAGCATTAAATCTACATTGAGTTCCGTTTTCCGCTAGTGAGTGGCGACAACTTTGGTTAAAGTAGATTCACATTTTAAGATTGTGAGTTAGTTTACGCCGCCATGAAAACTATTAATAAAACGGATACCCATCAATCAAACGAGATGCCAGTGGGTTTGTCTTCGCTTGCTTACAATCATTGCCATTTACCTGATGATACCTGCAGACAAGCAAGACTAAGTCGAGATGCACGTTTTGATGGCCGATTTTTCATTGGGGTTAAAACCACAGGTATCTTTTGTCGCTCAATTTGTCCAGCATCGCCGCCAAAAGAGCAAAATGTGATTTATTTTGATTCAGCGATCAAAGCTGCAGAAGCAGGGCTTAGACCTTGTTTACGCTGCAGGCCTGACAGTGCGCCGCAATCTAACGCTTGGAAAGGCACCAACACCAGTTTACTGCGGGCCATTAGCTTGATTGATGCAGGGTGTTTAAGTGGTGAGAATGCAGAATCTTTAACCCAATTGTCTGCACGTCTTGGCATAAGTTCTCGCTATTTGAGTCAATTATTTAACAAACAACTTGGAACATCGCCCAAAAAATATGCTCTATACCGCCAGTTAATGTTTGCTAAACAATTATTGCATCAAACACAGCTACCTATTACTGATGTGGCCATGGCGGCAGGTTTCAATAGTATTAGACGATTTAATGAAGTGTTTAAAGCGCAACTGCAACTGACGCCATCTCAATTAAGGCGTTCACCGTCTGCTAAAACGAATACTAATCCTATTGCCAGGAAAGGGATTAAAAACAAACCAGCTCTTGATACACATGCCAGTTTCTCCCATGGGATTAACTTATTGCTGGATTACCGTCCGCCATTTTTATGGTCTGATTTATGGGCATTTTACAAAGTTCGCGCGGTTGAAGGTATGGAGTGGCTTGATGAACAGTCGCTCATATATGGACGTAGTTTTTCACTGGATTTTGATGATATTTCAATTAGAGGCACATTTGAAATCTCAGAAGTTAACGCAAAAAACCAGTTGTTACTGAATGTGCAATTCGAACGTGAGCAAGATATTGGCTATTTATTTCAAGTTGTTCAATATGTAAGAAAAATATTAGATTTAGACGCTGATATGGATGTAATAGAAGCTTCTTTTTCTCCATTAGTGTCTATGGGGATGCATGTATCATCTGGCCTTAGGATCCCCGCGACAGCATCAGTTTTTGAGGCGGGTTGCCGAGCTGTGTTAGGGCAGCAGGTGAGCGTCATTCAGGCGAGTAAATTGCTTAATGTGCTAGCAGTAAATTACGGCGATAAAGCAGTCATAGGCCAGCGAGAAGTGCTGTTTTTTCCTAAAGCTGAACAGGTTGCCACAGCAGGACTTGATGAGTTTAAAATGCCTGGCGCCAGAAAACGTGCATTAAACGGCTTAGGTCAATTCGTTGCTGATAACCCGTTAGCCTCACCCGAAGCCTGGATTGAGGTGAAAGGCATAGGCCCGTGGACGATTGCTTACGCCAGAATGCGCGGAGAAAGTGACCCTAATATCTTTTTAGGTGGCGATTTAGTGATTAAAAATAGACTTAAAGCACTCATAGCAAAGCAAGACATTACTTTAGGAACTACGACAGACTTCACATCTAAATATTATCAACAGCTTGTAGAGAAAATCAGTCAGCAAGTCAGCCCTTGGGGCAGTTATTTAACCTTTCAATTATGGAAAAATGATGAAAATTAATAATCAACCGCCAGTGTTTCAACAGGTTATTGCTAGTCCTGTGGGCTATCTGAAACTACAAGCATCAACGCATGGGCTGACTCACTTACAAGTGGTCGCTGAATCAACCACACTGGATGCGTTATCTCAGGCGGACTCAGGAGAGGTCAATCAAGCGAAAGCTATTGTTATTCAAGCTATTGAAGAATTACGCGAGTATTTTTCAGGTGAAAGGCAAGATTTTGATGTCAAATTAGCAGCCAAAGGAACTGAGTTTCAGCAGCAAGTTTGGCAAGCATTAAAGGCGCTGCCCTTTGGCGATATTTGTAGTTATGCGGCCATTGCCGATACGATTAAGCGCCCCAAGGCGGTGAGGGCTGTTGGCGCCGCAAATGGCGCAAACCCAATTGCGATAATTGTGCCTTGTCATCGAGTGATTGGCAAAGATGGCAGCTTAACCGGTTATGCTTACGGACTTGAAATGAAGCAATTTTTATTGAACTTGGAAGGGGTCAACTTGTAAAGGATAGACTCACTAAGATTAAGCTAAGAACGAATGAAGTCATTCATTAAATATTAGCGAGCTATTGATGAGGGCATTTCTTTAGTTTTAATCATTTCTAATCTAGCTTGAGTCCACTTTTTAGCTGCTATGTATCATTTAGCTTATTAAATGCGCATAGCATGCGCAATATCGCTAACTTAACCTGCTCAAATAAGCTAAAATACTCTCAAAGCTATATCCAATTTCTATTTTATTTGAGCATCCATAATTAATGACATCAGCTAACAACTCTCCTGTTACTTCGCAGACAAGTGCAACAACTTTTGCCGAACTTGGCCTTATTGCACCTATTAACAATCGTCTTGCGGAAATGGAATATAAAACGCCAACACCTATTCAGGCACAGGCTATTCCGAGTGTTATTGCAGGAAAAGATCTATTAGCTGGCGCCAATACGGGTTCAGGTAAAACTGCTACATTTGTTTTACCCATTCTGCAAAAGATCCATCAAGCCCAACAAGGTGCTAAAAAAGATAAAGGCAACTTTGTTTCGGCATTAGTGTTAGTGCCTACACGAGAGCTTGCAAAACAAGTTGCTGACAGTGTGAAGTCTTATGCTGTTCATTTTAATGGTGCAATTAAATCAACAGCTGTGTTTGGTGGTGTATCAGCCAATACGCAAATGTTAGCGCTACGTGGCGGCACAGATGTCTTGGTGGCAACTCCTGGGCGTTTACTTGATTTGATTTCGAGCAATGCGATTAAGTTAGATAAAGTTGAAACCTTAGTGCTTGATGAAGCTGACCGAATGCTGAGTCTTGGTTTTACTGAAGAGTTATCATCTTTGCTTGCCTTAATGCCACAGAAAAAACAAACCTTGTTGTTCTCTGCGACGTTCCCTGAAGAAGTTCGCACACTGACAGATAATCTGCTGCAAGACCCTGTTGAAATCCAACTGCAGAGTGCGGATGCCAGCACATTAGTACAACGGGTGTTCACGGTCAATCGTGAAAAGAAAACTGCGCTTCTTGCTGAACTAATTAAGCAAAATAAATGGCGCCAAGCGCTTATCTTTGTCAATGCGAAAAATAGCTGTAAGCATCTAGCCGATAAATTATCAAAGCGTGGCATTACTGCGGAAGTCTTTCATGGTGATAAAGGTCAAGGCGCACGTAACCGCGTTTTAGAGGGCTTTAAAGCAGGCGATATTGAAGTGTTAATTGCCACCGATATTGCAGCCCGTGGTTTAGAT
Organism: Shewanella sp. 10N.286.52.E4; assembly: GCF_041468785.1. Classification (NCBI taxonomy): domain Bacteria; kingdom Pseudomonadati; phylum Pseudomonadota; class Gammaproteobacteria; order Alteromonadales; family Shewanellaceae; genus Shewanella; species Shewanella sp. 10N.286.52.E4. The sequence goes on along the minus strand of NZ_JBFRJJ010000042.1, from coordinate 38,792 downwards.
ATTGAGAAACTGCCAGTGGTGATTAACTTTGATTTACCACGAAGCCCAGCTGATTATATGCACCGTATTGGTCGCAGTGGCCGTGCTGGTGAAGTGGGCTTAGCGTTATCTTTGATTGCCCATGCTGATTACCATCATTTCAGTATTATCGAGAAAAAGAACAAAATTCGTTTAGAGCGTGAAACTTTTGTTGGCTTTGAACCTGATGAAGAAATGCCTGACGATGAATATGCTGTAGAAAAGCCAATGGCAAAACCAGCTGGTACGGGTAAGAAAAAGAAGAAAAAACAAGCACCTGTTAATGTTGATATTTGGGCTGGTATTGCTAAAGAAGATAGCGATAAAGATGACAGTGCTCAATAAAACCATTTGAATAATGGAAGCTTATGAGGTTCAGGGATTGATTCTACGTTAAATGATAAATAAACCCGAATCATAAATTTAAGAGTAACCATTAAATATGAAGCAGTTATTTTGGTTAGTAGATGGCGTTATCGCCGGTCGAAGTGGTCCCAATAAACATGAATGGGATGTCGCAGAGTTAAAAGCCGCTGGTATTGGTGCGATTGTATCGCTCAATAACGGTGAAGGTGTCGATGAAGAACAACTAGCAACGCTAGGTATTCGCTACCTTTGTACGCCTTTTTCAAGAAATATTCCGCCACAGGAAGGTGACGTTGCTATTTGCACTGAACAAGCGCCAAAAGCGCTGGCATTTATTCGTCAATGTGAGGCTGATAATATTGCCGTGTTGATACATTGTCGCTCAGGCAAAGATAGAACGGGTATTATGATGGCGTATTATTTGATGGATAATGGCGCTGCCCCTGTTCACGCGGTAAGCCAAGTGCGCAGTATCCGCGATATCGCATTTAGTTCAGAAGGCTGGGATCAATTAGTTTTTGACGTGCTATATGCTTTGCAAGATTAGTTATCCTAGAATGAGTTGTCCTAGAATAGGATCAAAGGTTTAAATCCATAACGAGAAAGGAATCGGTGAATGCACAACAATAAATACATATTTATCTTATGTTTTGTGTTTGCCTTTTTTATTTCCGGTTGTGCATCTCAGGTGGAATTTGAACCTTTAGAGCCTCAATATAAACTTGCTCCCCCCAAAGATTCAGTGTTAGCGGAATATGTAAAATCGCATAAAAAACCAGAATTAACCGGTGTTAAAACCTTAGCTGATGGCCTTGATGCATTCATCGCTCGTTTAGCAATGATTGAAAGCGCAACAACAAGCATTGATTTGCAGTACTACATTTATCGCAATGATGATGTCGGTAAGATGCTCACGCTGTTTTTATATCAAGCAGCTGAGCGTGGTGTGAGAGTGCGTATTTTATTAGATGATATGACCACTGCTAGCTATGATGATGGATGGATGGTGATTGCTAATCATCCTAATATTTCTGTAAGGCTATTTAACCCTTCCTATGAAAGACATTATCGTGGCATTGCATTCATTACTAATTTCACTCGCATGAATCATCGCATGCACAATAAGTCATTAACCATAGATAACTTAGTGAGCATTGTGGGCGGCAGAAATATTGGCGCTGAATATTTTTCTGCAAACGAAGATGTCGAATTTGGTGACTTAGATGTACTGACTATCGGTGAGGCTGTTGATGACGTCTCAACCCAGTTTGATACCTATTGGAACTCTAAACAAGTTCAAAGCATTCAACAACTTGTTCCTGCCAACGATATAAATACCAACCTTGAACTATTGATCCAAGAAGCGGCAGATTATAAAGCGACATTAGCGAGTAGTGAATACTATAAACGCCTTGAGAACAGCAGTCTGCTAGAAAGGCTTAAAAACCAGTCTGTGCAGTGGTACTGGGGTAAAGCTGATGTTGTCTATGACCCACCTAATAAGCTCAAAGCGAGTAGCGACACTCCCATTTTACTTGATGATCTAAACTACTTTTTTAATCAAACTCAGCAAAGATTAGTGATTGTGTCACCGTATTTTGTTCCAGGAGATGCGGCAACCAATGCTTTTATTAAAGGAGTTAAACAAGGTAAAGACATTACCATTGTTACAAACAGCTTAGCGGCGACGGATGTACTTGCTGTTCATGCAGGTTATCAGCAGTACCGTCAAAAGTTGGTTGAAGGCGGGGTTAAAATTTACGAAGTAAAAGGCAGTCCAACTGAGAAAAAATCCAGCTGGAAGGGCAGTAGTCGTAGCAGCCTGCACGCTAAGACATTCGTCATTGATGAAGACATGGTCTTTGTCGGCTCTTTTAATTTCGACCCTCGTTCAGCATTGATTAATACCGAAATGGGCATTGCGATTGAAAGTCAACAATTAGCCAAAGACATGGTTGCAGGGTTAACTGAGTCAGCCGTTTCTAAAGCCTATGAACTCGCTATCGAAGATGGCGACTTGGTCTGGATAGACAATACAGATGGCAAGGTTATTTATGCAGAACCAGGCGCAGGTTTTTGGCGCAAATTCTTTGCGGATTTTCTTGCATTATTGCCAATAGAGTCACAACTTTAACCCCTAAAACTCAATTAGTTTCGCCTAAATTTGATATGTTATTATCGGTATGGTTAACTCAATTTAATGTATTTTAATGGGTGATTTTATGAAGAGCAAAGCGAGCCAATCTCAGGGGCTGTTACTGTTTCATCTCTCTCATATTCAGCAATTTGCCTTAGGTACGTTGAAGATCCGCGAAATTGTCCCATTTAGTAATTTATCCAAAATTCCACGTTCTCACCCATCAATTCTTGGCGCAGCGACTATTCGCGGTAATACTATTGCCGTGATTGATATGGCAGCAGCTATTGGCTTTAAAGCTATTTCGCCAGATGAGCAAAAAGATTGTTATGTGATTATCACTGATTGCCAGAGAATGGTGATTGGTTTTCTAGTCAGAGCCATTGATAAAATCATTGAGTGTAATTGGCGCGACATTGAAGCGCCAGCGTCCAACCTAGGTCATAATGTGTTTTTAACTGGGGTGACGCGCTTAGATAATAAATTAGTTCAACTACTTGATGTTGAACTTCTGATGGCTAAAATATTCCCACATGATCCAGCTGCAAACCGCGCAATACTGACAGATGTCCAGCGTGAACAATTAAAGCCGATGCGTATTTTATTGGTGGATGATTCCAAGGTTGCCAGAAAGCAATTATCCGATGCACTCGACTCGATTAACATTCCATATGATGTGACTTCAGATGGTCATGATGCATTGCAAATAATGCGTGATGCAGCAGCCCAACAAAAACCTATTAATATTTTAGTCAGTGATATTGAAATGCCAGGGCTTGATGGCTATGAGTTAGCATTTGAAGTAAAGAACAATCCTGAGCTAGCGAACGCGTACATCATTTTGCATACTTCGCTTTCCAGTGAGATAAGTGTCAGTCAAGCTAAGCAAGTCGGCGCCAATGAAGCGCTGACCAAATTTGATGCTCATGAATTAATCGATGCCATGCTACGTGGTGCTAAATAGTGGTTTTGCTAGGGTTTTAACCTACTGCATTATAATTGGTCACATGTTGGCTAAATGTGGTTTGTTTGGAACTAGTGAGTAATATTAGCGTATCATTTTGCCCTCAGACTAGACTTTAGCCATTTCATCCGATATATACCTATCAGAGCTTATTAAAAGCCGCACAAATATTAGAGCTTATTAAAAGCCATAAATATAATAATCATAGGTCAAGCAATGAATCAAAATCAATCACTGTTAGCGCGGGTTGCTAACGGTAGCTTAGTGCTACAAATTCTCGTCGGTATTGTTCTCGGTGTTATCCTCGCCACAGTTTCAACCTCAGCAGCTACTCAAGTGTCATTTTTAGGTAGTTTATTTGTTGAAGCGTTGAAAGCTGTTGCACCTATTTTAGTGTTTGTCTTAGTGGCATCATCAATTGCAAATCAAAAGAAAAACACCCAAACCAATATGCGACCTATTATCGGCTTGTATTTGGTTGGCACGTTAGCTGCTGCATTAACGGCTGTGGCATTTAGTTTTGCATTTCCAACAACGTTATTACTTGCAGGTGGTGTTGAAGGGTCTAACCCGCCACAAGGCATTGCAGAAGTATTGAATACATTGCTATTCAAAATTGTAGATAACCCAGTAAATGCCATATTAACAGGTAACTATATTGGTATTTTAGCGTGGGCTGTGGGTCTGGGGATCACATTACATCATGCGAGTGATTCAACGAAGAAAGTGGTGTCAGATTTAAGTGACGGCGTAACTAAAATCGTTCGTTTCGTAATTCGTTTCGCACCTATTGGTATCTTTGGTTTGGTTTCTGGCACAATTGCAGCCACAGGTTTTGAAGCCTTAGCGGGATACGCTCAATTATTGGGTGTGTTAGTGGGTTCAATGCTGTTTATCGCATTAGTGGTTAACCCGATTATTGTGTATATAAAAATCAGACGCAATCCTTATCCATTGGTACTGAAATGTTTACGTGAAAGTGGCGTGACTGCATTCTTTACGCGCTCAAGTGCAGCGAATATTCCAGTGAATATGGCATTGTGTGAAGAGTTAAAACTTCATAAAGATACTTATTCAGTATCCATTCCATTAGGTGCAACCATTAACATGGGCGGCGCGGCAATTACGATTACAGTGCTGACGCTTGCAGCTGCAAATACCTTAGGTATTCAAGTCGACTTCTTAACCGCTGTGTTATTAAGTGTGGTTGCAGCGGTATCAGCTTGTGGTGCGTCAGGTGTTGCTGGCGGTTCGCTATTATTAATTCCATTAGCTTGTGGCTTATTTGGCATTTCAAATGATGTGGCGATGCAAGTGGTTGCTGTTGGTTTCATTATTGGTGTGGTTCAGGACTCTGCTGAAACAGCATTAAACAGTTCTACCGATGTCGTATTCACTGCTGCAGCATGTGAAGCTGCGGAAGCGAAAGAAAACAGCTAATAAAGACTACTTTACAAGCTAAAAAAACCGCTCATATGAGCGGTTTTTTTATTTTAGTCATTGGGCAAATTACTAATCACTAAATCACTAAATCACTAAATCTTAGCTGCTAGCCCTTTACCTTAGTCACTGAAAGGGTGCTTGCTGAAAAAGGTTCGCTGCTTTTGCGTGTAAGGATGGGTAATTGTTAGCATTTGCGCGTGCAGGCTCAATCTATCTCTTAGCGCGATGGTATTCTCATCAGCATAAAACGCATCACCTAATATCACATGGTTGAGTGCTAGCATGTGAACGCGCAGTTGATGTGTTCTACCTGTTTCTGGCATCAGTTTAACCAGAGTATGCTCTGGGTGTCTTTCAATCACTTCATAATGCGTAACCGCTGTTTTTCCTTGTTCAGATACAATTTGAAAAGGCGGGTTAGTTTTGTCGGCTGCTAATGACAAATCTACAGTGCCTAAGTCACTCTCAAGTTGGCCCTTAACCTCTGCGATATAAACCTTTTTGGTTTTACGGTCCTGAAATTGGGTCTTTAAATGAGATTCGGCTTTCTTATTACGAGCAAATACCATTACACCTGAGGTATCACAGTCTAAACGATGCACTAAGATGGCTTCAGGAAATAGTTTTTGCACACGTGTAATAGCACAGTCATGTGTCGCAGGTGCTTTACCCGGATTAGCGAGTAATCCAGCTGGCTTATTGATGACAATGATATCGCGGTCTTTATAACGGATATCTAGCCAAGGAATACTAGGTGGTTGGTAATCAAAAATTTGCATGAAGTCGCATCGGTTTACAAAATAGTGGGGTATTTTAGCAAAGTTTTCGCTGTGCAGTAATGATTAACGCACAGCGAATAACAATAATGGTCTAATCTAGCTTGCTCTGGTGGATTATACGCGTCGGTGCTTTACCTGACTATGGCAGGTATTGCTCAGGTGTTTTTCTACTATAAATTCGACTGTATGCCATTAATTGCGGATAAAAGGTTCTAAATGCAATTTCAATATCGACATATAATGTATCTACATCTTTGATGGCCGTGTTAAACAATTCAGGTTTTGAAATTCTCCGGCTCACGCCTTCAATGGCTTTATTCAATCCTTGTTTAGTTTGGTAGCTGGATAGCCAATCTTGTTCGATAATGCTGGGAATGATGAGTTGCAACTTTTCCGGTAAGTCAGAAGTGTCCTCAAGACTGCGATAAGCTTTTTGAGTAAAGTCAGCCAAAGGCTCCTGATGATATTCATCCCAATAAAAGGCCAAGTAATGGTCAAAGGCTAAATCCACCAATATTGGTGCGACTCGGCGAGATGATTTTGGGAATAATTTGATTAAGTCCACAATTAATTCATGGCTATCAGTTATTTGATCTATCTGCCTATGAAGCCAAATCCCTTGCTGTAAATGCTGTGGGAAGTGTTTTATATCGCCTTTTGCAAAGTCACCAGCGAGATTGGCTGCCAAATGAGTATTGCTGATATCGGCTAAATGTAGGTGAGCAAGAAAGTTCATATTTTGTACTTTTATTTTTTGAATTTTTCAGTATGATGCTTAACCACGTAGTGAAAAGTTAAACGCCTGCTGACATCTTTTAAGTCTAGTTTCAATCATATAGATTTCTACTCAAATGTCATTGGTATTATTTTTCAGGGATGTTACGTCTAATTATAAAAATCGGTTTAAGGATCATGGATGATGAAAAACTGGATAATGTCAGTACTGGGTCAACAACCTAATCGCAAGCGTACCAAAATTGAAGTTGACCTTCGATTCGAAAAGCAATCTTTTCTACCTGAAAATAACTCTTTAGCTGAAGAAACTGATGCAGCAAAATCTGCTGCAGAATTAGATAGCAATATCCATCAATTCAAATCGCCCAATATTAAGTAACCCTCCGAACGGTTAAAAGCTGAACTGAAATTTGGTTCAGCATTCAATGTAGATCGATTCTTTACTCAATCACATTCAGATATTTGTTTCCTGCTGCTGGCAAACCAAAGATTAAATCACCGTCTAAACTTGATATTCATGGGCGGTAGTCCTAGACTAGCGGCCGTTTTTATTGTCTTTAAAAGAGTATAGATATGCGCGTTGCTGATTTTTCTTTTGATTTACCAGATGAACTTATTGCCCGCTACCCAATGGCGGAGCGAAATGCATCAAGATTATTGACCCTTGACGGCAATAGCGGTGCATTAGCAGATCAGCAATTCACTGACGTGTTGTCGAAAGTAAACAGTGGCGATTTGATGGTGTTTAATAACACTCGTGTTATTCCCGCGCGTCTATTTGGCCAAAAAGCCTCAGGCGGTAAACTCGAAATTCTTGTTGAAAGAATGCTTGATGATAAGCGTATTCTTGCTCACGTTCGTTGTTCAAAATCGCCGAAAGTTGATTCAATTGTCATCCTAGATGGCGGTTATGAAATGAAGATGCTTAAGCGTCATGACGCGCTATTCGAATTAGAACTGGATTCTGATAAAACGATTCTTGAAGTGCTAGAAGAAGTGGGTCATATGCCACTGCCTCCATATATTGACCGTCCTGACGAAGATGCTGATAAAGAGCGTTATCAAACGGTTTACAATCAAACTCCTGGCGCAGTAGCTGCGCCAACTGCAGGCTTGCATTTTGATGATGCAATGCTGGCTGCATTAAAAGACAAAGGCGTGAATATTGCTTTTGTGACTTTGCATGTCGGGGCTGGGACTTTTCAACCTGTTCGTGTTGATACCATTGATGAGCATGTGATGCATTCTGAGTGGGCTGAAGTCTCTCAAGAAGTGGTTGATTTAATCGCGGCAACCAAACAAGCAGGTCATCGAGTCATTGCAGTGGGTACTACGTCGGTTCGTTCACTTGAAAGTGCGGCCAAAGCAAGTGGTGATAATCCATTAGCTGAGTTTAAAGGCGATACCGATATCTTTATTTTTCCTGGTTATCAGTTCAAAGTGATTGATGCCATGGTGACTAATTTCCATTTACCAGAATCAACTTTGATCATGCTAATTAGTGCATTTTCAGGTTTTGATAATGTAATGAATGCCTATCAACACGCGATCGAACAAAAATACCGCTTTTTTAGCTATGGCGATGCCATGTTTTTAACGAAAAAAGCCCCGTAACGATTGATTTTGATCTAAAATACCCGCCCACAGAGGTGGGTATTTTTTTGGGTTAATTTTAACTTATTACTTGAAGTTATCACTTATGCCCTCATGTCTTATGCAACAACAACGAGTCAGACTGTTTATCTGGCAAGGTGATTTATGAATTTTGAACTTGATACAACAGACGGACGCGCACGTCGCGGCCGCTTAGTTTTTGAACGTGGCACGGTTGAAACACCTGCTTTTATGCCAGTTGGCACTTACGGCACCGTTAAAGGTATGACACCAGAAGAAGTTCGTGCGACGGGTGCGGATATTTTACTGGGTAATACATTCCATTTATGGCTACGTCCTGGTGAAGAAATTATGCGCAAGCATGGTGACTTACACGACTTCATGAACTGGCAACGTCCTATTTTAACCGATTCAGGTGGATTCCAAGTATTTAGCTTGGGGGACATCCGTAAAATTACCGAAGAAGGTGTACATTTCCGTTCACCAATTAATGGTGAAAAGATTTTCTTAGACCCTGAAAAGTCTATGCAAATCCAAAACTCATTAGGCAGCGATGTCGTGATGATTTTTGACGAATGTACTCCGTATCCAGCAACGCATGACGAAGCACGTAAATCAATGCAGATGTCTCTGCGTTGGGCACAACGTTCACGTGACGAGTTTAACCGCTTAGAAAATCCAAATTCTTTATTTGGTATTGTTCAAGGTGGTGTATATGAAGATTTACGCGACGAAAGCGTTAAAGGCTTAACTGACATCGGTTTCGATGGTTACGCCGTGGGTGGTTTGGCAGTTGGTGAGCCAAAAGAAGACATGCACCGCATTTTAGAGCATGTTTGTCCTCAGCTACCAGAAGAAAAACCGCGTTACTTAATGGGCGTGGGTAAACCAGAAGATTTAGTGGAAGGCGTTCGCCGTGGTGTAGACATGTTTGACTGTGTTATGCCAACTCGTAATGCCCGTAACGGTCACTTATTTACTTCTGAAGGTGTCATCAAAATTCGTAATGCTCGTCATCGCGATGATACCGCTCCTTTAGATGAAAGCTGTGATTGTTATACCTGTAAGAATTATTCACGTGCTTATTTATATCACTTAGATCGCTGTAATGAGATCTTAGGTGCGCGTTTAAACACCATTCATAACCTACGTTACTATCAAATTTTGATGGAAGGTTTGCGTGGTGCTATTCAGACGGGTACATTAGACGCCTTCGTTACGGATTTTTATACTAAGTTGGGTCGTGAAGTCCCACCAGTACCAGAATTACAAGACTGATTTTTAATCTAGAAAACAAGAAGAGAGTAATATGTTAATTTCAAATGCATACGCAAACGCAGCTGGCGCACCACAAGGTGGCGGCACGATGGAACTGATTTTCATGCTAGTAGTTTTTGGCTTGATTTTCTACTTTATGATTTTCCGTCCTCAGTCAAAGCGCGTTAAAGAGCACAAAAGCCTAATGTCAGCATTAAGCAAAGGCGATGAAGTGCTAACAAGCGGCGGCATTTTAGGCAAGATTGCTAAAATCAGCGAAGACAGTGATTACCTTTTATTGAGCATCAATGAAACAAGTCAAATCACTATCAAGAAGGATTATGTTGCAGCGGTATTGCCTAAAGGTTCTATCCAGTCGTTGTAAGCCAAGAGGGCTCAGGTGTGTTAAATAAATACCCAATGTGGAAAAACATCATGGTGTTGCTTGTCCTCACCATTGGTGGTTTCTATGCAATTCCAAACCTTTATGGTGAGGATCATGCGGTACAAGTCGTAGCGACTCGTGGCGCAGAAGTAACAGCTTCAACACTATCGTCAGTAAATGGATTACTTGAGAGTAAAGGCATTGCGGTAAAGCGCGCTGAGCTCGAAGATGGACAATTAATTGTCCGTGTTCAAAATGCTGAACAGCAATTATTGGCAAGAGAAGCAATTGCAGAAAGTTTAGGTGACAAATATACCGTTGCATTAAACTTAGCGCCAGCTACCCCTGAATGGCTTGATGCCATGGGTGGGACGCCAATGAAATTGGGTCTTGATTTACGTGGCGGTGTTCATTTCTTAATGGAAGTGGATATGGGCGAAGCCATTCGTAAGATGGAAGAAGCCAAAATTGCTGATTTCAGAAGCCAATTACGTGAACAGAAAATCCGTTATGCCGGCGTTCGTAAAACGGCTAAAGGCTTAGAAATCAAGTTCCGTGATGCTGACAATCTTGCTAAAGCTGAACGTTATTTAAAATCGTTAAGCAATGAAATGGTATTCACCGACGGTAGCGTTGGCGAAAACTATGCTTTATACGCAAGCATGAGTGATGTTTATTTGAGTCAAATCAAAGAAGACGCACTTCAGCAAAACATCACTACTATTCGTAATCGTGTTAACGAGTTAGGTGTTGCTGAGCCAGTTGTACAACGTCAAGGTGCAGAACGTATTATTGTTCAGTTACCAGGTGTTCAAGATACTGCGCGCGCAAAAGAGATTTTGGGTGCAACCGCATCGATTGAATTTCGCATGGTAGATGATAAAGCTGACCAAGCCGCAGCTGCTGCTGGCCGCGTTCCTGCATCATCTGAAGTTTACCCACGTCGTTCTGGCGGTATTGCTGTATTGAAAAAAGAAGTGATGCTAACGGGTGATCATATCACTGGTGCTCAACCTTCATTTGACGAATACAGTCGTCCACAGGTGTCAATTAACCTTGATGCTAAAGGCGGTAATATCTTCTCAAACGTGACTAAAGACAACATTGGTAACCCAATGGCGACTTTATTTATTGAGTATAAAGATAGCGGACAACGTAACCCTGATGGCACTGTGAAAATGACTAAGATTGAAGAAGTCATTTCAGTTGCAACTATTCAGGCACGTCTTGGCCGTAACTTCGTGATTAATGGTCTTGACCATGCTGAAGCACAAAGTTTAGCGTTACTGCTACGTGCAGGTGCTTTGATAGCGCCGGTAACGATTGTTGAAGAACGCACAATTGGTCCAAGTCTTGGTGCTGAAAATATCGAAAACGGTAAAATGGCGATGATATGGGGCATGATAGTTGTCTTAATCTTTATGCTTATTTATTACCGTGCATTCGGCGTCATCGCAAACTTAGCATTAACTGCTAACTTAGTGATGGTTGTGGGTGTCATGTCGATGATCCCAGGTGCAGTATTAACCCTGCCAGGTATCGCAGGTATGGTACTAACAGTTGGTATGGCTGTTGATGGCAACGTGCTTATTTTCGAACGTATTCGTGAAGAGTTGTTAGCAGGTCGTAGTGTTCAACAGGCAATTCATGAAGGGTATGCGAATGCATTCTCTACCATTGCCGATGCGAACATCACAACCTTTATGACTGCCTTGATTCTATTTGCTGTGGGTACTGGTGCTGTAAAAGGTTTCGCAGTCACACTAATGATAGGTATCGCAACGTCTATGTTTACATCTATTGTGGGAACACGTGTCATCGTGAATCTCATGTGGGGTGGTAAACGCGTTAAGAAACTGTCTATTTAAGGAGACGTCGACTATGTTACAAATATTTTCAGTTACCAAAGCGATCGACTTCCTTAAGCATGCGAAGGTTATCAGTCTTTTATCGGTTGTTCTTGTTGTTGGTTCTCTACTCTCTTTAGGGGTTAAAGGCATAAACTGGGGACTTGATTTTACTGGCGGTACCGTCGTTGAACTTGAGTTTTCTCAGCAGGTTGATTTGATTCAACTGCGCAGCGGACTTGATGCTGATGAAGCAGAAGGTGCGGTGGTTCAAAACTTTGGCTCAAGCCGTGACGTATTAATTCGTCTTCCGGTACGAGAAGAAATCAAAAGTGATGACCAAGTTAGCGCCGTTATGGAAGCTGCTCGTTCAATTGATTCGAACGTGATTCAAAAGCGTGTTGAGTTTGTTGGACCTCAAGTCGGTAAAGAGTTAGCCGAGCAGGGCGGTCTAGCCGTTATTGTTGCGTTAATTTGTATTTTGATTTACGTATCATTCCGTTTTGAATGGCGCTTAGCAATGGGTTCAGTTGCGGCACTTGCTCATGACGTTATCGTTACTTTAGGTGTTTTCTCAATCTTACAACTTGAGTTTGATTTGACCGTATTAGCGGGCTTATTGACCGTTGTCGGGTATTCATTGAACGATACGATTGTTGTATATGACCGTGTTCGTGAAAACTTCCTCAAGATGCGTAAAGGCGGCCCTAATGAAGTCGTCAATAAGTCAATTACTCAAACTATGAGCCGTACCATTATTACAACAGGTACAACCCTTGTGGTAGTGATTGCACTGTTCCTTAAAGGTGGCACGATGATCCACGGATTCGCAACAGCATTGCTGTGCGGTATCTTTGTGGGTACCTATTCATCTATTTACGTTGCAAGTTTCTTAGCGATTAAGCTTGGGATCTGTCGTGAACATATGATGCCTGTTGAGATTGAAAAAGAAGGCGCTGATCAAGACGCTGTTATGCCTTAATTATTAACTTATTAAGGAAATAGCTAATAATTAGCGAACCCAAAAGCCACTCAATATTGAGTGGCTTTTTTGTGAATGTCATTTAGCGAATTAAGCGTTTTGTTGGGATAACAAATGTTGGAAGACGAGAGGAGAAATTGCAGCAATAAACTGGCCATTAGCAGGGTGTAATACATCGAGTTCAACCCAACCATCCGTTGAAAGTTGCTCTAAAACGTTAACCTGGGTACTGTCCACCGCTTGAGCCTCCCACAGCCCTTTTGCTTTGATAATGCCAAAATTGGTATGTAATCGAGTAATCGTAAATGGGATCATAATTGAGTCACTTCGATTTGATAATGGGCTTGGCCTTTTTCACCAGAAGTAAAAGTACCGTGTCCTTGAATATTAACTAACTCACCTTGGCCAGAATTAGGCACAATCATAAAATGGCTGCTGGCAATGCCATTTTCAAATTTGCCATCATGCTGTAATACGAAACTGCCAGATTTACCACTAACACTCACTTCAACGTTCTCATAACCGCAAAATACTGCCATGCCGTCGGCGGTATAGCACATAATGTATTTAGGCTGGCTGACCCCTTCAAGATCACCAGAATACATTTGGGTAATACTTGCTGACGTTTGTTTCGCGCCATCAGGGTGCTGGATATCGGTGGTTTCATCCCAGCTGGTAATTTGAAAAATGCCTGATATTTGAAGATTCATATTGTTCTCCTTTTAGAACTAACATGAGCATATATTGAGTATAAAGTTTAATCAATGCTCGACAGCAAGAACCATTTGCAAGTAGGATAATTAAAAATTTGCCAGCAGAGCAATAGCAGTAAGGATAATAATGGAAGATAGAAAAGTACTATTAACTGGTGGAAACTTGCTCCAGGCACACACTTGGAAAGGACTACTGGAAACAAATGGCATCATGGTCGAGCTCACAGGCGAAGCATTAGTGGGGGGGGTCGGCGAACTTCCTACTGAAATGCAAACTGTCGATCTATGGGTTAACCAAAATCAATTAGAGCAAGCTCGCTCAATTCTTGAATCACATGATATGGATCGTCCTCAATGGCAATGTTTACATTGTCATGAAATGAATGACGGCAGTTTTGAATTGTGTTGGCAATGCAGTTCGCCCCAAAGTACACCTCATAACTAATATACATAATGAATATCAATAGCGAATAGCCATAACCAATGACCCAAAACTAAGATAATGAGTTAAATCATATTAATTGATTATCTTTGATAGCCAAATTGACTAGGACAATCACTGATTAAATTGGTTATAGTCAGGTCATTGTGATATTTCGAGACTAATCAATGCAGTACTTCCCATTGTTTGTGGATACTAAAAATTTAAGTGTATTAATTGTTGGTGCTGGTGAAGTAGCAACCAGAAAGTTAGATTTATTATCTCGTACAGAAGCCGAAATAGACGTTATTGCGCCAGATATTGCTGCCGAAATCCGTGTTTATGAACAAAAGGGTCGTATCAAGCTTTATCAACGTGCAGTTCACGCTGATGACATTGCTGATTATGATGTTATTTACATGGCGACGGCTAATGAACAGCTGAATATGGATTATGCGGTTTTGGCCACTCAAAAAGGAATTTGGGTAAATGTTGTCGATAATCCAAGTTTCTGCCGCTTTATTACCCCGTCAATTGTCGACAGAGGAAGATTAGTCGTCGCGATTAGTACTGCTGGTGCTGCGCCTGTATTCGCTCGTACCATTCGCTCACGCCTTGAAACGTTATTACCGCAATCATTGAGTCCATTATTTGATTTCGTCGCTTCTAAGCGCATTGAAGTGCAGCATAAAATTACTTCAGGTAAAGACAGACGATTATTTTGGGAACGTTTTTTTAATCTCAATAATGATCGTTTTGATAGTGGCACGCAAAGCCATTACCAAGATGCATTTGAAAGTTATGGCGCCGAAGGTGAAATTTTATTATTTAATGAAAATGATAATGCAGGATTGCTTCCTATTGCCGCCATGCCATTACTACAAAAAATAGATACGTTTTATTCTGATATGACTCAAGATGGTGTTAATCATGAGGCAAGTAGTGCTAACCACCATAGCTTAACCGATATTAATGAGTTAGTAAGACGTGATGCCAGTCGTGAAAGCATTCCAACATTGAGCGAAATCACTGAGAAATATCAACATGGCGATAGGATGTTACTGGTGGTCAATCAAGAAAAACTGAATAAGCTTAAAGCGCATTTTCCTATGGCCAAACATCTACAACCTGGCGCTTTATAATATTAACGTGATTGAGTTCATTTTTATAAAATTGATGCCGAGAGTGGTAAAATAAGGTCTGTTTGATAACCGCTTATCATAAACCGAGTTTCATACTGAAGTTAAACAGTATAAACTCGGTTTTTTTATTTGACTGGAACCCTCATGGCGCCTAAAGCTACCGTCTTTAAAGCTGCACTTCAAATTGCTGATATGGACAGAAATTACTATGCTGACCATCAATTAACGATTGCTCAGCATCCTTCAGAAACTGATAGCCGTATGATGGTAAGAATTCTCGCGTTTATTATGAATGCCTCAGACGCTTTGCAGTTCAGCAAAGGCCTTTGTGTTGATGATGAGCCAGAGCTATGGGAAAAGAGTCTTTCAGATGAAATCATGCTTTGGATTGAATTTGGCCAAGCTGATGAAAAATGGCTACGCAAAGCGTGCGGCCGTTCAAAGCAAGTGCAATTAATCACATATGCGGGTCGCAGTGTACCTATCTGGTGGCAGCAAAATGAACAGGCGCTTCAACGCTATAAGAACCTGTCAGTATTTAATATTGATGAAGACAGTGTTAAAGCTATGGAAGTGTTTGTCGCGCGCAGTATGAAGATTCAAGTGAGCATCAGTGATGGCGAGATTTGGCTGTCTGATGACACTAACAGTTTGATGATCCAACCTGAGCAGTTAAAGTAACAGCAAACTAAATATGGACTATAATTTGTAGGTTACCAAGTCTTAGTAACCTTGCCTTAGTTATAACGACGTGCGCCATTTTTAAAATGGCCAATATAATAACTTTTATGGCTATGACCGTTTTAAACAGCGGTTTCAGAAGGTTATATATTTGGTTTTCAATATCTTTACTGACTCTGTTTTTTACAAAATATGTTTTTTACAAGATATGTTTTAACGGGTAAATGTTGAAGCAACCAGAATAGACTCGATAACAAATTGGGATTTGTACTAGAACAGTCTATGAAGGATGTGACAATGAAGACGCTATCGTTAAAAACTATTGAAAAAATAGATCTACTCGCTCGGCCAGAAGTGGCTGAGCATATCAATATATTCTCTGCCGCCTCTGCAGTTTTCACCGATTTTAAAACCCTCAAACCTTTAGTCATTAAAATGAACACCGCAGCTGTCGATGTTGAACATTTGATGAAACAATCCCATGTTAGGCTCAAAATAGTGATTGATGAAAAAGGCCACTTTATGGGCTTAGTCAGTTTGCAAATGCTTCATAGCCAAGAAATGCAAAAACATGTCGCACAAGGCTTCCCAAGGGAGCAGTTATTATTGTCCGACTTCATGCTGCCAAAAGATGCCTTAAAAGCCATTGATTACCAAGAACTTTCAAAAGCGCGCATTTGTGATGTGATTGATACGCTTAAACATTCTCAGCATCAGCATTGTTTGGTTGTCGATGAGCAACGAGATGTGATTCGGGGACTTATTTCAGCAAATGATATCGTGCGAAAATTAAAACTCCCGATTGATGTGAGCCTTAATCCTAGCTTTATGGAAATAGCCGATAGCATCGAGAAAGTAAAAGTCGCTAGCTGAATGTGGTGAATTGCATACAGTTATTGAAGTTACTTAGGTCATTGAAGTTTTGTTCTGAAATGATTAAATCAAATCGTCTTTGGTGTTGTTTTTCAAAAGTATAATCATTAATGTCTAATAAACCTTTTTAGATGGAGTGATTATGCATATTCGAAAGGCAACCATTGACGATGCTCCAGACGCATTTGAAATTCGTAATCTGGCGATTTTATCACAATGCAAAGGCCACTATAGCGATGATATATTGACTAAGTGGACAGATGGAGAGTTACCGACAGAGTTTGCTCATGCATTCGCAAAATATGGTTTTGTTTCTGAAATCGAAAACAAAGTGGTTGGTGTTGGTATGCTTGATGTTGATAACGGTATGGTCGATGCCATATTTGTTCGCCCAGAGTCTTTCGGTAAAGGCTTAGGTAAGCGAATGCTTATGCATCTAGAAGCTCAAGCAAGGCGAGTAAACTGTAAAGAATTGAGGTTGGATGCCACGTTAAATGCAGCCGCATTCTACAGAAGTTGTGGTTTTGAAGGACATAATCAGTCTGTTTGGCATTCTCCTAGAGGGATCGATCTTGCCTGTATTCCGATGGTTAAAGTCCTTTAGCGTCAGTGCTATCATTTATGTTCGGTTATACAAATAAATTGGGTTCACGAGTATTGAGTGATAAAGAGTTAGACATTAAAAAAGCCTCATCAATGAGGCTTTTTTGTGTCACAAATAGATACCAATATTGAGGTCGTTGTGGGGATCAGTTAACGAGGTTAATTAGTTTCATGTGCGCGCAATATTTCAAATCCACCGCCATTATAGCTTTGAGTAAAACCTGCTTTGACCAGTTCTGCATTAGCAATGCCACTGCGTCTTCCACTACGACAATAGAGTACGATTGACGTATCTTTTGACAGCTTTTGCTCGGTTAATTTGTTTAGCACCACTTCAAAAGGGATATTGATAGCCCCTTCTAAATGTCCTGCTGCAAACTCTTGTTCAGTGCGGACATCAAGTAGTATCGCTCCAGCATTAATTTTATCCCAAGCCACACTTGGAACCTTATCTTCAGCACTTGAAATAGCTGAAAACATCAATGCTAAGCAGCCAATAACCAGTAATGCTGTTTGATGAAAAAAGCGAGAGTGTCGTTGTTGCACAGGCGTTCCTTTTATTCTTTTTGTAGCATTGCTAATTCAGTGGCCGTTTTGACACCTAGCTTTTTAAACAGCATTGCAGCTGGGCAAAAGCCAGTGAAGGCACTTTGTAATAGATTAGCGCCAACAAACACGGTTAGCCAGATAAAGTTATGATCTAGCCAAGCTGTTAATGCCAATGACAACAACACCATAAAACCGGCAAATGCCATAATAACTCTTTCTAAAGACATGTGAATCTCCTTAAATACCTTGTTTATTCTTGTATAAATTGTTTATTTTTCATTACGCTGTAATACAGAATTGGAATAACCACCAGAGTTAAAATACTGGATATAAAAATCCCGAAAATAAGACTGATAGCTAGACCATTAAAGATAGGGTCATCAATGATAAATAGGGCACCGATCATGGCTGCAAATGCAGTCAACATAATGGGTTTTGCCCGCACAGCGCCTGACTGAATAACTGCTTGTTCCAGCGGCACACCTTTGGCTGTTTCTAAATTGATGAAATCAACGAGTAAAATCGAATTCCGTACGATGATCCCGGCAAGGGCAATCATGCCAATCATTGACGGGGCGGTGAAATGAGCGCCCAATAAAGCATGGCCCGGCATCACGCCAATAATAGTCAGCGGAATAGGCGCCATAATCACTAAAGGAACGATATAGGACTTAAAGTGGCCCACAACCAATAAGTAAATCGCTATCATCCCAATGGCATAGGCAATTCCCATATCTCTGAAGGTTTCATAGGTAATTTTCCATTCACCATCCCATAAAATAGCCACTTCATCTAAGCCATCGGGTTGATTAATCAAATGCTGTTTAATTGGGTAAGGGTTAACGCCGGAGTCATTATCATCTTCTATGCCTGCAAACATGCTGAACATGCCGTAAAGTGGGCTATCTGTTGGCCCTGCCATATCAGCAACCACCATAATCATCGGCACCATGTTTTTGTGGATGATTGGGGTATTGATGTTGCCGTACTCAATTGATACAAGGTCGCTTAAGCTAATGCTTGTGCCCTCGGCATTGGTCAATCTTAATGACAATATCTGTTGTAAATTAAGCTTAGATTCTTCGCTTGCCTGTAATCTAATTGGGATCGGTAATTGATAATCTTTATTATGCAAATAACTCACATCTGCACCTTCTACCGCAGTGGCGATGGTATTGACAATTTGAGTGTATTGAAGACCCAATAATTGCGCCTTGCTTCTATCAATATTTAAGCGCCAGTGCGCCGCATCACTGGGCAGATAAATATCCACATCGACCACATGTTCAGTTTGCTTAAAGCGTTGCTCTAATGCTTTGGCGGTTTGCTCACGCAATTCAGTCGTGGGGGCATAAACCTCTGCCAAAATCGGTGACCACACAGGTGGTCCAGGTGGCACTTCAACAATTTTAATATTGGCTTGATAGGGTTTAGCTATCTCATGCAGTTTATTGCGAACTGAGGTTGCGATTTCGTGGCTATCTCTACTTCTATCTGATTTGTCGACAAGGTTTACTTGGATATCACCCAACTCTTGGCTTTGTCGCATAAAATAATGTCTGACAAGGCCATTGAAGTTTATTGGTGCGTGAGTACCAGCATAAAGTTGTAGATGTTCAACTTCATCTACGCTGAGCAAGTAGTCACTTAAGTCTTTAAGGACTCGCTGAGTTTGCTCCACTGGGGTACCTTCGGGCATATCCACCAACACTTGAAACTCAGACTTATTATCAAATGGCAGCATTTTTAAAATCACAGCCTGGCCAACTGGCAATGCTACAGCGATAGCAATTAATAATAAAATGGCACCTGTTAAGCCAAAGCGGGCTAAACGCGCTTTGCTACCTATGAGAAACGGTGTCATTAATCGTGTGAATAAAGCCTGTAGTTTATCGTCTGTATTATGTGACTGTGGCTTTAATTGTGTCTGACGATCCGCTTGTTTTGTATCAGGTGTAGCCGAACTTGATGCGGTAACACCTGAATTGTCTTGTTGACCTGAATTTAATTGTGTCTGACGAACCGCTTGTTTTGTATCAGATGTAGCCGAACTTGATACGGTAACATCTGAATTGTCTTGTTGACCTGAATGACTGTGTCTGAGCAGTTTTAAACTCAACCAAGGTGTGACGACAAATGCGACGACTAATGAGATCAACATACCCATACTGGAATTTATCGGAATAGGGCTCATATAAGGCCCCATAAGACCAGAAACGAACGCCATAGGCATAAGTGCAGCAATAACAGTAAAGGTGGCTAGAATCGTCGGCCCGCCGACTTCATCAACTGCAAGAGGTATCAGTGTTTTAAAGTCTTTAGTCCCCATTGCCATGTGTCGGTGAATATTTTCGACCACCACAATGGCATCGTCGACCAAAATCCCGATGGAAAATATTAACGCAAATAAGGATATTCGATTAAGGGTAAAACCCCATGCCCACGATGCAAATAATGTCATGGCTAAGGTGACGATAATTGCGATACCGACCACTAGGGCTTCACGCTTGCCCATGGTGATTAATACCAATAGCACAACAGCCATCGTGGCAAACATGAGTTTCAGGATGAGCGTATTGGCTTTATTACCAGCTGTTTCACCATAGTTTCTTGAAACCGTTACTTCAACATTGTCTGGAATTAATAGATTATCGACCTTGGCTAGGCGCGTCATGATTTGCTCAGTGATCTCCACCGCGTTTTCGCCGCCTTGTTTACCAATGGCAATCGTGACAGCTGGGTAGGTGCCTGATGAATCAACATGCCAAACGTTATCGGTTGCGGTATCAGCTTGTAAGCTGATGTCAGCAATATCTGATAAATACACAGGGTTTGCTTGGTTATTGACTTGGCTAACTTTAACAATCAATTGGCTCACATCTTCAATGCTCTGAAGGAACTGACCAGTTTGAACCTTGATGAGTTGATTCTGCTGGATTAAGTCACCAGGCATGGATATTTGATTATTATCAGTGAGGACGTGTGTTAACTCTGAAAAACTCACGCCATAGTGATTCATTTTAAGTGGATCAAGTCGAACATTTACCGCCAGCTCTTGGCGTCCCATCGAGTAAATTTCTCGAGTACCTTTAACCCGCTTAAATTCATTTTCAAGTTCAGTGGCGACAATGGTTAATTCTTCAGCATTCACATTAGGATCTTTCGACCAAAGGGTTAAGCCTACAATTGGTACATCATCGATACCGCGAGGTTTGATTAAAGGTGTGCCAATGCCTGCAGCTTGATTAAACTTATCTTGGTTTGATTGCAGTTGGTTGTATAAATTAACAATGGCGTGATCGCGAGCAACGCCCACATCAAATACTGCGATGATGAGCGCACCGTCATTCATCGAAAAGGAATATAAGGTGTCTATTCCTTTAAGTTCAGAAATAATCTTTTCAGCGGGTAATGTGACCTGTCTAGACACTTCTTCTGGTGTGGCGCCAACATAAGGAATATAAACATCAGCAAAAGTGACGTCTATTTGTGGTTCTTCTTCTTTAGGCGTGACTATGATGGCAAATAAGCCTAATAAAAGCGCTAAAAGAGCCAACAATGGCGTGATAGCACTTGATTGGAAGGCTTTTGCAATTTTACCTGAAATGCCAAGAGTAGTAGGTTCAGTCATGATATTACTCGCCTGATTTTTCGGTGTTGAGTAGGTACTTAGTGGCGCGCTTAATAATCTTATCGCCAGCAATTAAACCCGCTTCGACAACATATTGTTGATTGTCGATTTGGCGTAATCTAACTTGTGTTTGCACGAACTTATCATTTTGCTGACGAAATACTGCTGTGTAGTCGCCACGTTGAAAGACCGCAGAATGTGGAATGATAATTTGATCTGTTGCTGTATCGGCAATCATTACTTTTACCCATTCACCTGGCGAGAGAGCGGCGTTTGTTTGTGGTAGGTTGATACGTACTTGGTAGCTTTGACTTGCAGTTTGTAAGAACACATATGGATTGATATCAGTGGAGCTAATACGCAAGCCAGAGTTGAGCTCAACGGTAATCTTTGCGTTAGCATCGACGAGTTGTCGATATTGCTGCGGCAGTTGAAAGATCGCACGCATATTGTCGGTAGAGTAACCAGCATATAGGGCTTGGCCAACAGTGACGGTTTCGCCTTGCTCAACAAAACGCTGGGTAACGCGGCCGCTAAAAGGGGCATTAACCGTGGTGTAGTTTAAGGTTTCATTGGCTTGAATTAACTTGGCTTTAGCAGCTGATACGGCTTGTAAACTTGAGGCAGAGTTAGCCGTCGCCTCGTCCATAGCACCTTTAGAAATCGCGCCCTTTGGAAACAGCTCTTGATAACGCTTGAACTGGGCTTGAGATTCAATATTTCTCGCTTTGGCTTGTGCAAGTTCAGCTTCAGCAGCCGCAAGTCCAGCGCCTTGCTCTTTACTGGTTATTTCAAGTAAAGCAGCGCCTTCTGGGACAGTATCATTTACATCATAGTTAAGTTTAAGAATTCGCCCAGCAGTTTGCGCAGAAACCGTGGCAGCTTTGATTGCTTCAATCTGCCCATCAAATTGAAGGTAAGGAATATGACTTTGCGGTTGGATATGGATGGTTTCGGGCGCCGCAATTGCCAATGGGGCAAAAATGCTGATTTGCGAAATTGATAAAACCGTAATTAACATCGAACGTGTGCGCCACATAAACTTATCCAACAATAGAAAAATAATCCATAAGAAAATTCTAATAGACTTTATTGTCTTGTGCAATCTATTTATGAGGAAAATCTAATGGATGTTGTATTAATAGGGATTGTGTTAATAGGGATTGTGTTAATAGGGATTGTGTTATTAATCGTTGGAGAGAATTTAGACACAAAAAAGCCGCCTAACTCGAATAGGCGGCTTTTCTAGTCTTAATCTACACTAGTAAATTGTTAAATTTAGAAGTTGTAGTTGTACTGCAGTGAGAAGTAGTTTGCACCAGACTCAGTATAAGCACTAACTGTTGGCGTTAAGGCGCTTTCTTCAAGAACATGCACTTTTTCACCGTCTACTAAGGTATAGCCGAAGTCGATACTCGAGTTTTGGTTAATGTTGTAAGTGAAACCTGCTGAGTACCAAATACGGTCTGAATCAGGAATTGATAAAGATGATACTTCGCCGACTACACCTTGGTCGTTGGCAATACCAGCTCTAACGGTCCAGTTTTCGTTGATGTCGTAAGTTGCACCTAAACTTAAGAACCAAGAATCTTTCCAGTTGTATTCTTTTAAAATAGCTTCGCTAGAACCAGCATCACCATCAACTAAGCCGATATGATCGAATGTGCTCCATTGAGTCCACTGTGCGGTATAGTGAACAGCAAACTTTTCAGTTAACTGATGGAAACCAGCGAACTGAGCGATATCAGCCATTGGAATTTCAATTTCATCGAAGTTTTCTGCAGCTGTTAATGGATTCGCATTATAAGCTATGTCACCGGAAGCTTTCATTTCAGGGCTGAAACGGTAGCTTAGACCAAATCGGTGATTTTCATTAATTTCGTAAGCTAAACCAACGATACCACCAACAGCCCAGCCATCAGCGTCAACATCAACAAGGTTTAATGGAATATCTTCGCCTACGCCTGGAATCGTGATTTCACCATTACGAGTTAATGTACCAGAACCTTGGATGATATCTAAACCTAAACCTAGGCTTAGAGAATCGTTAATGCGGTATGACATGCTGGCATTTAAGTTGATTGTGACAACTTCAGTATTACCCAGCAAATCAATAGGAGTGTTGAAGTCTTGGTTATTGTTTAGCTCACTAAGGTCGGTACCAGTACCATAGTTACTGAATGCAGCAAAACCGAAAGCGATTTTGTCATTAATAGGATTGATGTAATAAAAGTTTGGGATAATTTTATTTTCTGCTGCGTTATCTAGGCTGCCTAAGTGATTGGTTCCACCTAATAACGAGTCATACTGAACATCACTAACTTCAACATTGATATCAGCGTAAGTCATACCAACAGAGATAGCTGTTTCATCAAACAATGCCATAGCAGCAGGGTTACGTGCTAGTACAGACGCGTTATCAGCGATGATTGCATCACCCGCCATCGCACGGCCAATACCAGTTGCAGATTGGCTGTTTAACTGAAAACCAGCTGCCATTGATTGTGTGCTTGCTAGCGTTACCGCTACTGCAAGAAGTGTCTTGTTGAATTTAGTCATCAGTTTGCTCTCATCGTTGTACGTCAGTTTATTAATTCGCGCCATGCTTAGCATAGGGCTCCCCAATCAACACCAACTTAGTAATTGCGGGCATATTAGGTAACAGTTGTTACCTCTACAACTCCGACCAGTTGCTAGTTATTGTTACTGTTAAGTTAATTTTTGTTTTTGACGTATTTAGGTCAAACTGAGTAAATACTCTATAAACGCTGTGCTGTAGGGCAGTTGTGAATTTGGTTCTGGAGGCTGAAATATTATAACGAAATAACAGGTAACAAGTGGGTAACAAGATTATTTTGTAAAAAAGCGTACAAGTGTACGCTGAGAGGTTCGATTACCAGTTTTACACCAGTAATCGAACCTTTTGGAGATTAAAGCGAAGCTTTAAAGTTAGCGAATTGCGTCTTAATTGACTCAGCTGGTGGTGAGATTTTACTGACTACAACACCGACAACCGTGGCGAATAGGAAACCTGGTAAGATTTCGTATAAGTCGAAGATACCGCCAGAAAGCTGCTTCCACACGACAACCGTTATCGCACCAACAAGAATAGTGGCGATAGCACCATTACGACTATAGCCTTGCCAAAATAGTGACATTAACACTACAGGTCCAAATGCTGCGCCAAATCCTGCCCATGCATAGCTCACCAGCTCAAGAACTTTACTGTCAGGGTCAAGTGCAATCACAATTGCGATAACAGCAATGGCCAACACACCAAAGCGGCCCACTAGCATTAACTCTTTGTCTTTCGCGTCAGGACGTAACCATTTACGGTAAAAATCTTCAGTGATGACACTTGAGCAAACAAGGAGCTGTGAATCGATAGTGCTCATAATCGCTGATAAAATTGCCGCGATTAAGATACCGCCAATCCAAGGATTAAAAGCAACTTGGGCTAAGTGAATGAAAACGGTTTCAGAATTAGCTAATGGTGCATCAGCAAAATAAATCGTACCGGCTATCCCCGTTGCTAATGCGCCGATTAATGCAACAAGCATCCAGCTCATTGCAATGCGGCGTGATAGCGGGATGTCATCTGGGCTGCCAATTGCCATAAAGCGAGAAAGAATATGTGGTTGGCCGAAGTAACCTAAACCCCAAGCCAGTAGTGACACAAGACCAATCGTAGTCATATTACTGTGTAAGAAAGACAGCATTTTCGGGTCAAGTGTTTCTAAAGCCACTTGCGTATCAGGTTTGCTGAAAATGGTTATTGGTACAATTAACAGTGCAAGCAACATCAGACAACCTTGGAAGAAATCTGTCCAGCTCACAGCAAAAAAGCCACCAACAAAGGTATAAGCGACAATGATGACTGAACCAATCAATAATGCGATGGTGTAATCGAGACCAAAGATTTGTTCAAATAAGATTGCACCGCCAACCATGCCTGATGAAGTGTAGAAAGTGAAAAACACTAGGATAGTAATAGCAGAAACTAACTTTAAAAAGCCTTGCTTGTCTTCAAAGCGCTTTTCAAAAAAGTCGGGTAGGGTAAGGGCATTATCTGCCGCTTGGGTGTAGATACGAAGACGTCTGGCAACGAATAACCAGTTAAGCCATGCGCCAAAAACCAAACCGAAGCCAATCCAAGCTTCACCTAAACCACCTAAATAAACCGCGCCAGGTAAACCGAGTAATAGCCAACCTGACATATCTGACGCACCGACACTCAGTGCTGTTACGGCTGGGCCCATTTTGCGGCCGCCTAGGATGTAATCGTCTACTGTGTCTGTTTTGCGATAGGCCCAATAGCCTATGCCTATCATAAGGGCGAGATAACCAATGAATGTAATTAGAATTGGAGCTTCAATTGCCATGCTACTTCCGTATTGTTCTCATTATTGTGCGGCATATGCTAACAGATGTTTGACACAGTGCACAATTTTGACAGGAAGTATGAAGAGTTATTGACCAGCCAATGAAATTTCACTAGCTGGTCTGTGAACGCTTTGTTTGCTAAATGTTTGAATTTAAATAAAAGTTTGCTCAATCTCGTTTTTTACGTATTGCAGGTCAGCATCTTGTTCACCTACCAGTAACATGAAGGTGTCGGCTGTTTGAAAACCTAAACCATGATAATTCTGATCTGCAAACGATTCTTCAGTGACCATTCTGTTTTCGGTGGGGATGATAAAGAGGGTAACTTTCCCTTGCTCACCTTCCATCACAAGGTGCAAACTCTTTACACCTTGGAAATCACAGTAAGAAGTGTAAAACACTTTACCTGGTTGTTGGATGAACTTGGCGTTCTCTAATCCACCAATACCAGCCAGTTTAAAGTTTACATCTTCAAAGCCAACATTTTGATCGACATTCATTGCCTTTGGCTCATGATAAACATGTGCCAGAGCATGTTCTGCTAAATCAACTGGCGTAAAACGAAGCATACTGACGCTTAATCCAATCACTAAGGCAACTGACGCGGCCATCGCCATTAAGTAGCGAGTGTGCTTTTTTTGCTGCTGATGCTTGCTGAGTTGCTGACGTAAAATCAGTTTGTCAGCTAAGTCATCAGGCACATCAATATTCAGTGCATTGGTCAGTTTACTGTCTAATGCTTTTAGCTCGTTAACGAGTTTTGCATCGGATTCAGACGCTGAAATTTGTGCAAGAAATTCTTCATCTTGGCTGTTTGGGTCACCATATGCATGGCGACGAAATTTTAGATCATCCATTTGATTGACCTCTAACTTCAGGAGACTCTAAAGCGTCTTTTAATTGATTACGGGCGCGAAATAAACGCGTCATGACGGTGTTTCTATTTAACTCTAATAAATCAGCAATTTCTTCACCGCTAAAACCGCCAATCAGTTGCAGTAATAGTGGTTCACGATATTCGACTTCAAGTTGTCCAATTTGCTTACGTAGCCAATATTGCTCAGTTTGTTCTTCATTGGTCGATGATTTTTCATCTTCAAGCAATTCTTGCTCAACATCACTGTAGTCAAACTGTTTACGCTCAAACCTGCGTGCATTCTCACGGCGTAATATGGTAATTAGCCATGCTTTTGCTGCTTTATCATCTTTTAACGAATCTAAAGCGCGCCAAGCACGAAGAAAGGTTTCTTGAGTGACGTCTTCAGCAATATGCTTATCGCCGATTAACCAGTAGGCGTATCGGAAGATATCAGTGTGAAGTGCCCTGACGAGGCTGTCGTATCGTCGCTGTTTAGTTAGCATGTCAGATAAGACCGTGGGTTCGGACTTTTTATTTCGCAAGCTATCGAACATTTTATGACTTATTGTTAAATATTATGTTCGATAGCTTAAAAGGTTAGCTGTGAATAGCAAGTATAAATATGCTTATGGGTTCAGTGAGCTTAGCGCTGAGGGAGCCGTTTGCTGTTGATTTATCTGGGTTTGTTCAATTGCTTTTAGTAGTAAACCTTTATCAATACTTGACGTTGACTCACTGTATTTAGCTTGTTGTAACTGATGAATCGCTTTTGAAAGCACCGTAGATAATTGCGCTATATCAGACAATGTCATCGATTTGGCAAACTGAGCACTATAGTAGTGTTGCAGTAATGAAATCACTAAGGTGACATCATTTTTATCACAAGCTTGAGCAATATCATTCATATTAGCAGCTAGTGCCAACGGCACTTTTGATGGCGTAGTTGCAACAAGTTTAGTGGTGTGTTGTTGACGACGAGCATTAAACCACAAGGCTAAAGTGATAAGCCATAACGTCGTAAATAATAGTGTTAGCCACGGCCAAATACCTGAACTGTTATTGCTTGTTTCAGTTTGCTCTATTATTTGAGCAGGTTCAGCCGCCACGGTGCCGGTAATGGTGACGATTCTTGCTGGTATGGTGGCAAATTGCTGCTGCCGCAAATGTGGGTTCCACCAAGGAATGATAATTTCAGGCAAAGTAAAAGTACCAGGTTTTGTTGGTACAATCGCGCTGGTTAAACTGTATTGAGCGATGACTTGATTTTCACGTACCACAGTTTGCCTTACTGGTTTTTCTGGATAAGATCTAAGCCCGTTAGGCATGGTTAATTTGATGTCAGGTAAACTGTTACTATCTGCATTTGATGCAACGACATTAATCGTTCGGGTAATGGGCGTTCCTATTTCAAATTCATTACCTTGCTCATCAGGCCATATCTCTTTCGCAATTAATAAATCACTCACCAACCAATCACCTTGATATACATCTGGAATAGGCTTGATGGTAATTTGAGTGTCTTCTGCTTTAGCTTGCATCGGTCTGCTTTCATTAAAGCCGAACATACCGCCGCGTCTTGGCGCTTCGACTAAGATATCACCTGAAAATCCTGCGCCTTTAATGGCTAACGTGCCAGGGGTGTCGGCAATAATTGAATAGGTTCTTTCAATCACTCTAAAGCGGCGACCATCAACAACTTCAACTGAATCTGTGTCATCGCCTATTTGTTTAATTTCGGTTCCAGCTATTTCTGGTGAACTGATAACGCCACGCTGTAACTCGGCTGCTAAAAACAGTTTAACCTTGTAGGTAATTAGCTGGCCTACATACGCTTCATTGGTGCTGAGCTGACCCTCAACAAATAAATTGCGCATTTGTTGCGGTTGGCTGCCCGCTTTAGCGACTGTGAGGTTTATAGGGTTTGATTTAACCCCTTCCATGGTAAATGCGGGGATTGTCACTGTACCGGCGTTTTTAGCCGATAGCAGCACTTGCCAACGAGTCTCTTTAGATGAATCAAAGTTAACGATTTGCGTACTTCTGCCGACACTGGTTCGTCCGACGATGAAATCCTTTAATAAGATAGATGTATTTAAAGAACCCGCATTTAAATCTGCGTTTGCGGTGACATTTAAGACAAAGTATTCACCTTGCATCACAGGGTTTCTGTCAACAGTCGCTTGAATTTGAGTGACTGCGTAAACTTGCCCTGTAAAAAGAATTGCAAGAAGGCCGATAACGATTCTATTTACCACTGTTGTTTGTCCTTAGGCAGTTGGCCGCTTTGGCGACGCTTTTGATATTCAAGTTGCATTTTGTTTCTAATAAGCACTTGCGGATCTTCACTCACAGCGCGAAGTGCGCGTTCTAAATCTGCTGGTAAAGGTTCTTCAGTCAGCTGTGATGATGCAATGGGCTGAGAAGATTCTGGCTGTTTGTCAGATTTTTCAGCTTCAGCTTGCTCCGCTGCCGCCTGTGCTTGTTGCTCTAATTGTTCAGGAGTTGGTTCTGCTTGGTTATTTTGTTGAGCATCCGCCTGCATTTGAGCTTCATTTTCTGTTTGTTCATTCTCATTTTCAGCACTATCACTTTGTGAAGTTTCTGATTGAGATTGATTTTCTTCGCTATTTTCTTCGCTATTTTCTTCGCTAATTTCTTCGTTTCGTTCTTCGTTACGCTCTTGCTCATTTTGCTGTTTGTCTTGTTCAGCACTATTTTCCTGGCTGTTTTGTTGTTCTGAATCTTGTTGCTCAGATTGGTTTTGTTCGGCATTTTGTTCAGAGTTTTGTTCAGCATTCTGGTCGGAGTTTTGTTGCTGGGATTGGCCTTCGCCATTCTCACTGGGATTATTTTCATTCTGTTCAGACTCGCTATTGTCTGAGTCGCTTTGATCAGATTGATCCGAACCTTCACCAGATTGCTGTTCTTGTTGCTGTTTCATATTTTCAGCAAGTTCGAGGTTTTTTTGTGCTTGAGGAAAGTCAGCTTGCTGTTTTAAAGCGTCTTGATAACGTGCGATAGCATCATCCAATTTATTCAATTGCATTAAGCTATTGGCTTGATTATATAAACCTTGTGCAGAGTTATCTTGTTCAAACCCTGCGAGTGCATTTTCATAGTCACCCGCTTTGTACTGGGCACTGGCTTGCCATAACGGCTGGCTAAATTGCTCGGCGGCGCTGGCATAATCTTCAGCAGATTGTGCTTGGTTAAAGGTGTCGCTTGCTTGTTGGTCTTGAGTTTGCCATAAGTCATCCCAAGTGTTAGCCATAACAGGACTTGGTTGAAACAATAAACCTAAGGTTAGGGCAGTAAATACTGGTACTAGAGTAAATCTAAAGCTGAGTAACACAGGAATAATCAACAGCATGGCGATGTATGGACCTAAATCTTGCCAGCTTTCACCTTCAAGCTCAGTGGCTTTAGCGTCGCCATCATTAGCAAGCCAGCGCTCTAATCGGCTTAATGAACTGCCATCTGCAGTGGCAGGGATCATTAATCCACCAGTAGGGATAACTAAGTTTTCAAGTCGTTTAAAATCGGTTTTATCTATGACTATCTCACCGCGATTATCACGCATTAATTGACCATCAGGTAACTGTATTGCTGCGCCTTGTTGTGTGCCAAATGCCATCACTGATACACGGTAACGACTGCCATCAAGTACTTTTGCAGCATCAACATATTGTTGTGGGTTTACCCCGTCTGTCATGACGATAATATCACCCGTAATATGCCCGCCTTGGGACAGTAATTGCTGAGCGAGTTCAAGTGCAGCAGATAAATCAGACCCTCTAACAGGCATGATATCAGGCGTCAGTGTTGGTAATAAGTTGAGTAGTGTTGATTTATCTCGGGTAAGAGGACTAATTGTAAAGGCATCGCCAGCAAAGGCGATTAAACCTGTTTCACCTTCAGTTAAGTTCGTTAAAAAATCAGTGGCCCTAAATTTAGCTTGGGATAAGCGATTAGGCTTTTGATCGGTTGCATACATAGACAAGGACATGTCCATGACCAGCACTCGACCTTGCTCGTTGCTGTAAACAGGCAAACTCTGTTTATTGACTGCTGGACCCGATATCGCGATTACAGCGATAAACCAACATATCATAAGTAACCACTTAGGTTGCTTTTTCACTTGGTTGGTTTCACTGATTAATGTGTTTGCCAAATGCGGTGCAATATAACCTTGCCAAGCCGAATTACGCTGTTGGCTGCGCCATAAAAACAACGCAATTGCGATTAAAGGGATTAAGGCAAGCAGCCATTCTGGACGAATAAAATGTAAACTCATTATCGTCCTCCAGATGTTGTTTTAGCGTTTAAAGGTGATGAAGAAGGTAATTGGCCGCGTAAACTGATAAACACACTCATCAGTAAGGCTAACAATAATGGCCAGTAAAACAGTTCACTTTTGGGACGATAGGTCAATTGATCGCGACTCACAGGTTCTAACTCATCAATCTTTTGGTAAATTTGTGCCAACTCTTCACTATTTCTTGCTCTAAAATAATGACCGTTTGTCATATCTGCGAGTTGTTGTAGTTGTTCTTCATCTAAATCAAGCGATGGGTTTACCCGTTCGGTACCGAAAATACTGCGGCGTTCCAATATTTCAGCGCCAACACCCACGGTATAAATGGTGACATTTCGTTTAGCTGCAATTCTTGCCGCAACTTCAGGTTCAATGTTCCCTGCGTTATTAGACCCATCGGTTAATAAGATCAACACTCGATTGCTGTCATTGACCATATCAAAACGTCTTACAGCAAGTGCTATCGACTCACCAATGGCCGTTTGTTTACCCACTAGGCCAATTTCACTGTCGGCAAGAAACTTGGCAACTGAGCGTCTGTCTTGGGTGAGTGGCGCTTGAAGATAAGCGTGATCTGCAAATAAAATCAGGCCGAGTCTATCGCCGTTTCGTCTTTCAATAAAATCACCGATGACGTGCTTGATGAGGGTTAAGCGATCGACTGTTTTGCCATTTACCACCATGTCTTCTATTTGCATACTACCTGATAAATCAACCGCTAACATGACATCTCGGCCTTCTGAAGGCAGTTCGATAGGCTCGCCTAACCATTGTGGTCGAACTAAGGCACACAATAGGCATAACCACATAAACCAGTAGGCTTTGCGGCTTGATTTATCTTGATGGACTGTTAATTGTTGTTCAGCGCTGCCAATACCTGGGAGTTGCAGTTGGCCGCCACTATTTTTAGTAAGATGTTTTTGTTTGAGTAAAAAGGGCAGTGGCAATAATAAAAGCAGCCATGGCCAAGCTATTGAGAACATGATGCCTCCGATTGATGACTTGTCGGAGTGATATTTTCAGGCATATCAGATAGCGCGATAAAGCGGCTACTTTTGTTTAACCATTGTTCAGTAAAAGTGTGTAACTGTGTCGACTCGGTTAAAGTCAGGCCGTCTTTCTGATATCGCTTTTTCAGGAGTTGCCCCATGTTTATCGCATCTTGTTCGGATAAGCGTAACCCTAGCCATTGATACCAACGATCGCCGTCTAACTTAGCAAAATCCTCACGAGGGAAGTAACTCATCGCGGTTCTTTTTAATAGCGTATTAATATCACTAGCAAATTGGCTATTAGCAGGTTCTAGTTGTTCAAAATCCGCTAATGCTGCTTTTCTCGGGAGATGATAGCGGCGATGCTGCTTTATTTTAACCACAGCAAAAATGATGAGCGCGATAATGAATAGTGCGAGTATCCAAAATCCTGGTGCAATAGGGAACTGGCTAATTTTTTCTGGTAGTACGATATCTTCCAGTTGCATTAGTGCAGGGTTTGTTTGAGCAGTATTCATTTAACGTAATACTTCCAATTGGTCACTAAGACTTTTTCCGGCATCGATAAATCGAGTCGGCACCTTAATCATTTTCATTAGTGCGATAAATTGTTGCTGGCTAGCCAGTTGCTGACTCAGCCATGCATCATAGCTGTCTCGGGTAAGTGTTAACTGCTGCTTGCCATCCCTCACTGGTAAACTAAAACGTTTAGGCAAGGTGAGTGTTCCTTGTCTCAGTGGGTCGCTAATAATAAATGCACCTACATCACAGTGACGTTTAAGTTCTGTTAATGCCGCTAAGCATTCCTGAGTAAAGTGCTGCCCATCGGTAATAATCCATACTAAGGAGCCTGGTTTTGCGATTCTTTGCAGGCGTTGACAGGCACGAAGAATATGCTGTGGGTCTTGGGGCAGTTCATCAAAATGATTTAACTGATTTTCATGTACTTTAATTAATGCAGAAGTAAGTTGAAGTATTCCTTGGCGGCGGCTTCTTGGTTTTAATTCAAGGTGTTCAGTTTCACTTGCGATAAAAGCGCCGAGGCGATCGCCATGGTTTATCGCATTCCAGCCGAGTGTTGCAGCAAGGTGGGCAACTTGTACTGATTGCAATAACAAGCGCGAACCAAAAAATAAGCTATGGCTAAAGTCGACAAACAAAATAATGGGGCGTTCACGTTCTTCAACAAACAGCTTAGTGTGCGCTTTGCCAGTTCTAGCGGTGACTCGCCAGTCAATGGTTCTGACATCATCACCATTTTGATAATGACGTACTTCGGCAAATTCCATCCCACGGCCTTTAATCAGGCTACTGCGATGACCTGCTTGACTGGCTTTGGCTCGGCTGCGTTTATCCGGCATCGCGCGAGCGGTGCTTTGGCAGCTAATGAGTTCTTGCTCAGTTAAATTCACGCCATTACTGAATAATGGCAACGAATTTTCAAGCGTTTGTTCAACTGGCATAGTGCTATTGTTCCAATTTAAAAGCGTTAAAATTAACGGTACTTAAATGCGAGCTCGCCCATTTAAGGTACTGCAACTTGGCTTAAAATATGGTTGATAACATGGTCTGCATTAATGCCTTCAGCCTGTGCTTGATAACTGAGTAATAATCTGTGTCTCAGTACGTTGGGCGCTACTGCTTGAATATCTTCTGGCGAGACAAAATCTCGCTCTTGTAACCAAGCTCTTGCGCGGGCACAGCGCTCGAGTGAAATAGATGCACGAGGGCTGACACC
Source organism: Shewanella sp. 10N.286.52.E4 (assembly GCF_041468785.1). Lineage (NCBI taxonomy): Bacteria > Pseudomonadati > Pseudomonadota > Gammaproteobacteria > Alteromonadales > Shewanellaceae > Shewanella > Shewanella sp. 10N.286.52.E4. Next base: position 5,365 of record NZ_JBFRJJ010000042.1, on the reverse strand, counting down.
GTATTCAAGCCATTTAGCCAACTCAGGGCTATAGCGTTCAGGTTGACGAGTTGCCATGATAATTTCGACAATATAACTTTCGAGTGGCTCAGCTAAGTACAATCCCATAGCTTGTTCGCGGGCAGCAAACACATCAGATTGAGCCACAGGTTCAATGGTAGGTAGCTGCTTAGTGACGGCTTCATTTCGCGATTGACGCAAAATTTTACGCTCTGTATCAGCACTTGGATAATCGAGATTTAAATGCATTAAAAAGCGGTCTAGTTGAGCTTCTGGTAGCGGGTAGGTACCTTCATTCTCTAGTGGGTTTTGAGTCGCCATGACTAAAAATAAATCTGGAAGTGGGTAGCTATTTTTACCTACGGTTACTTGACCTTCAGCCATTGCCTCAAGTAGTGCTGATTGCACCTTTGCAGGGGCACGGTTGATTTCATCCGCCAAAATAAGGTTATGAAATATTGGTCCTGCTTCAAATTCAAATGTGGCTGTTTGCGCACGATAAATATCTGTACCGGTTAAATCGGCAGGTAATAAATCGGGAGTAAATTGAATACGGTGGAAGTCACCTTCAACCCCATCACACAAGGCCTTTACAGCGCGTGTTTTTGCAAGACCTGGAGGGCCTTCAACCAGTAAATGCCCATCGGCAATTAATGCGATAAGTAAGTTCTCTGTTAATACAGGTTGTCCCAAAATAACATTATCTAAATAAGCGCGTAAGGAATGAAATCGACTCAAAGGCATGATGATACTCAATTATTTGCTGAATTTTGTTCTAATTAAACCCATGTTAATGAATTTCATTAGCCTTTGGCTAGTATGATTAACAGATTTTCATTTTTATTTATTCATTAGCAAAGGTGAACTGAGTTAAGTTCGCAAATAATGAGTGAATATATACAAAAAATGACAAATTAAAGCTAAAGCTCTAAATTTTAATTAGATGATTTTATTACTATAAATTGTGTATTCAGGCAAGGTATGCCTTTAATTTGAGCTTATTTTCATACAGATGTTTAAAACTTCGCAATTAAAAGTTAGAATCAGATCACACTTTTATGGTCAGACCAGATCTGTCTGACATTAATCGATATTCACTGATAAGCCAGTTAAAGGCTAAACAATTACAAGAGGGTGAACAATGAGTGATAGACAACAAGTAACCAACGCCCGCGGAGAGCGCATTGCAATCGTGGCGGGCTTACGTACCCCATTCGCAAAACAAGCTACCGCATTTCATGGCGTATCAGCATTAGATATGGGCAAAATGGTGGTTAATGAATTGCTATCGCGTTCAGAGTTAGACCCTAAAACTATTGAGCAGCTTGTGTATGGTCAAGTGGTGCAAATGCCTGCAGCGCCGAATATCGCCCGTGAAATTGTGTTGGGCACAGGCATGGATGTTTCAACCGATGCTTACAGTGTGACCCGAGCTTGTGCTACAAGTTTTCAGTCTGCAGTAAATGTGGCTGAATCTATCATGACAGGCAATGTTGAAATTGGTATTGCAGGTGGTGCAGACTCTTCTTCTGTATTGCCAATTGGCGTTTCAAAAAAATTAGCACATGCTCTGGTTGATTTAAATAAAGCGCGTACCTTCAAGCAAAAATTCGCGATAGCTCGCCGCTTAGGTCTTAAAGATTTAATGCCTGTACCGCCAGCGGTAGCTGAGTACTCAACTGGCCTTTCTATGGGGCAAACAGCTGAGCAAATGGCAAAGACCTATGGCATTAGCCGTGCTGATCAAGATGCATTGGCGCATCGCTCGCACACATTGGCTACAGAAACCTGGAACACAGGTAACTTACGTGACGAAGTCATGACCGCTCACGTACCTCCTTATAAGCAATTCATTGACCGTGATAATAATATCCGCGAAAACTCAGTGCTTGAGTCTTACGCAAAATTACGTCCTGCTTTTGACCGTAAACATGGTTCTGTTACTGCAGCTAATAGTACGCCATTAACTGATGGTGCTTCAGCCATTATTCTAATGAGTGAAGGCAGAGCTAAAGCGTTAGGTTATCAGCCTATTGGTTACATTAAGAGTTATGCATTTACTGCCATTGATGTTTGGCAAGACATGTTAATGGGACCGTCTTACGCTACGCCGCTTGCATTAAAACGTGCAGGAATGGAGCTTGAAGATCTAACCCTTATTGAAATGCATGAAGCGTTTGCTGCGCAAACACTAGCGAATATGCAAATGTTTGGTTCTAAAAAGTTTGCCGAAGAAAAGCTTGGTAGAAACCGCGCAATCGGTGAAATCGATATGAGTAAATTTAACGTTTTAGGTGGCTCGTTGGCTTATGGACATCCATTTGCAGCTACTGGTACACGTTTAATCACTCAAGTGTGTCGTGAATTAAAACGACGTGGTGGTGGTACTGGTCTAGCAACAGCTTGTGCTGCTGGTGGTCTTGGCGCAGCAATGATAGTTGAAGTGGAGTAATTCTGATGGAAAAGACATTTAATTTATCTCGCCGCGAAGACGGTATTGCTATTTTGACTATGGATGTTCCTGGTGAAACCATGAACACCTTAAAAGCAGAGTTTGGCCCTGAAATAAGCGAAATTTTAGCTGAAATTAAACACGACGCGAGTGTAAAAGGCTTAGTGGTTATTTCAGGGAAATCAGATTCTTTTGTCGCAGGTGCTGATATTAGTATGCTTGACGCATGTACCAGTGTGTCAGCTGCGAAAGAATTATCACAACAAGGGCATGTCGTTTTCAATGAACTTGAGAAACTATCAATACCTGTTGTTGCTGCAATTAATGGTGCCTGTTTAGGTGGTGGTTTAGAGTTAGCTTTAGCGTGTCATTTACGTGTGTGTACTGATGATAAGAAAACTATCATGGGTGTACCTGAAGTTCAGCTTGGTTTATTGCCAGGTGGTGGCGGTACGCAACGTTTGCCTAGAAAAGTAGGCATCACAACTGCACTTGATATGATGCTAACGGGTAAGCAAATCCGTCCTAAGCAAGCACTTAAAATGGCGCTTGTTGATGATGTTGTTCCTGAGTCAATTTTGTTGGACACCGCCATTGCAATGGCCAAGAAAGGAAAGTCTGCGGCTAAAGTTGCCAAGAAGAGCGCACTAAATAAGGTGCTTGAAGCCACAAGTACCACTCGCGATATCATCTTCGATCAAGCCGCAAAACAAGTACAAAAGAAAACACTGGGTAATTATCCTGCACCAGCTAAAATCATCGACTGTGTTAAGCAAGGGATGAATAAAGGCATGATTAAAGGGCTTGAGGTTGAAGCAAGCCATTTTGCAGAACTCGTCATGTCTCCTGAATCTGAATCACTTCGCAGCATCTTTTTTGCAACGACTGAAATGAAAAAAGAAACTGGAGCAGAAGGTGCTGAGCCGCGCAAAGTGAATAAAGCTCTCGTTATTGGTGGTGGCTTGATGGGTGGCGGTATCGCTTCTGTTACAACCACTAAAGCTAAAATTCCTGCTCGAGTGAAAGACATCAATGACAAAGGCTTAAGCAACGCATTAGCTTATGCCTATAAATTATTGGCGAAAGGGGTCAAGCGACGTCATATGACACCCGCTGTTAGAGATAATTTAATGGCGTTAATGACGACGACAACAGAATATAAAGGCGTTAAAGATGCGGATATCGTCGTTGAAGCGGTATTTGAAGATTTAGCACTCAAGCATCAGATGGTGAAAGATGTAGAGCGCGAATGTCATGAAAACACAATTTTTGCATCTAACACTTCATCTTTACCTATTGGTCAGATTGCAGAAGCGGCGCAAAGACCTGAAAATGTCATCGGTTTACATTATTTTTCTCCTGTAGAAAAAATGCCGTTAGTTGAAGTTATTGCACATAAAACTACATCACCTGAAACCATTGCTACCACAGTTGCTTTTGCGCGTAAGCAAGGCAAAACGCCTATTGTTGTTCAGGATGGCGCAGGTTTTTATGTTAACCGTATTCTTGCTCCTTACATGAATGAAGCCGCTCAAGTTTTATTATCTGGCGAGAAAGTAGAAAGCCTTGATAAAGCCTTGGTTAAATTCGGTTTCCCTGTCGGACCTATAACACTACTTGATGAAGTGGGGATAGATGTAGGCGCTAAGATCGCGCCAATCTTAACGCAAGAATTAGGTGAACGTTTTAGAGCGCCAGATGCGTTTGATAAGTTACTTGCTGATGACCGTAAGGGACGTAAAAATGGCAAAGGTTTCTATCAATATGGCAATAAAAAGTCTAAAGCTAAATTAGTGGACGAGACTGTCTACCAAGTACTGGGTGTCAGCAATCAAACAACAGGCTCAGCAAGTGACATTGCGATGCGCTGCGTTGTACTCATGTTGAACGAAGCGGTGCGCTGTTTAGATGAAGGAATAATTGCAAACCCTCGCGACGGTGATATTGGCGCTATTTTTGGTATCGGTTTTCCACCATTTTTAGGTGGTCCATTCCGTTATATGGACTCAATGGGCATCGCGACACTAGTGTCAAAGTTACGTCAATATGAACAACAACATGGTGAACGTTTCACACCATGTGACAAATTAATTCAAATGGCGGAAGAGGGGACTAATTTTTATTAGCCTTAATTAATACTTTTTGCTATTGATAATTTTACAAAGCGGCAACATTGCGCCGCTTTTTCATGCGAAAGTGGCAGTTATTTGCCTAAAAAATAGCCCGTTTGTGTATTTGATTGATTATTGCTTTTAAAGGCTATTAGTAAATACGCTTAGGTTTGGTTATAATCTGAGCGTTGAGGGTGATGACAATACATATTAATTTACCCATACATTAAGGAATGATGTTAACTGAATGAATTATAGAGGTTTCAGTGATATTTCTACTTATCTTATTATCGTGTGCATCAGGCTATTACCTAGGTAACCAGGCTTTTAGTAACGGCATGGCTGTTAAAAGGTGGTCATTGGCGGGATTGTTAATGGGGCCATTAGCGTATCCGTTATTTAATAGTCACAAATACTTATTGCTTAGAAAGCTCTCTATTGAGAGTGAGCAGACCAATCATTTCTGAATTGGTAACACCAATAAAAAAGGGAGCATTTGCTCCCTTTTTTATTGGCTATAGTTGATTGTTAAATTACGCAAATTTAACTCCACCAAGCTTTAGCTTTAATGACTTCTAAATGTTCTAAACCTTCAGGTAGCTTTACCTTTTTACGTTGTGGTTGAGCAATACCAAGGGCTTTCTTTAATGAATTAAACATAATGATTTCCTTAAGCAATGCTTGTGTTGCTGAATTTAATGTTTGGTAAACCTGCTACATGTATATTAGTTTCTGCAAATTTAATGTTTGGCAAGCCAGCTACTTGAGTGTTTGTGTTGCTAAATTTGATGTTTGGCAGACC
>NZ_JBFRJJ010000041.1:0-9027 GCF_041468785.1 Shewanella sp. 10N.286.52.E4 | reverse complement strand
CTCACTGGCTCACTGGCTCAAATGAAATGGTAGAAATATAATTTGGAAATGCTGGCCGTTCAGTAGATAAAAAAAATGCCAATCGATTGATTGGCATTCTAGTATGAACGTTAAAACTTATTGGTATTTGTAACCTTCAGTTTGTTTTTGCTCAGAGTAGTCTAGCTTCTCATGAGTTTGACCCATGGCTTCAGCAACTTCTGGAGGCATGTAGTTTTCATCATGCTTCGCCAGTACTTCAGTTGCTTCGATAGTGTCAGGCTTGATTAATACGCCTTGAGCGACAATACCTTGTCCTTCACGGAATAAATCAGGCAGTAAGTCATCAAAAGTAACAGTAATTGCACCACCAAAAGCATCATGAATTTCAAATTCTACGTGCAAGCTTTCTGGATCTCTAACCATTGTTCCAACAGTTACCATTCCACCTACTCGAATACGCTGACCAATTTCAGGCTTTTCACCAGTGTCTTTTTTACCGTTTACAATTTCGTAAGGGGTAAAAAATAAGTTTAAGTTAGAGTTTAATGCATACAAAAGTAATGATGCGATACCTGCTACACCTGCAATTAATGCGACGGCAAGTGTGAGTCTTTTTTTACGTCTAGAGTTCACTATCTACTACTCCTAGTTTCTTTAAGGCGGTCTTCTCGTTCCATCTTTTTAGATATCTCGAGTAAGACGGATCTTTTCTGGCGAAGGCTTAAGAATAATAAGATCCCTAAGCTTCCGAAGGTAACACCGTATGACAACCATACATAAAATGCATAACCGCCCATATTTAAAAATTCTGACAATGATTCGAACTGGATCATTTAGATGCCTCCGCTTTTGCTAATTCTCTAACCCAAGGGCGCATGCCATTTCTTGCTAAAATTTCTGCTTTATAGCGCACCAAAGTGATTGCACCAATCATTAAGCCAAAACCGAATATATTGATAAGCAGCGGCGCTAACATTTCCATTGGCATAGCTGATTTTTCTGTGATTTTGATGGTGGCTGGTTGGTGTAAGCTACTCCACCAATCAACTGAGTATTTAATGATTGGGATATTAATAACACCAACGATGGCTAATATGCCTGCTGCACGAGCTGCAAGCACTTTATCTTCAAATGATGCATAAAGAGAAATAACACCAAGGTATAAGAATAATAGCACTAGTTCTGATGTTAAGCGTGCATCCCAAACCCACCATGTGCCCCACATAGGTTTACCCCATGCAGCACCAGTTAATAGCGCAATAAAGGTAATGACGGCGCCAATAGGTGCAATTGATGCTGCTACCCAGTCAGCCGTTTTAATTTGCCAAACGATACCGACAAATGAGGCTGATGCCATCGCCATATATGCGGCCATAGACATTGAAGCAGATGGCACGTGAATATAAATAATTCTGAAGCTCTCGCCTTGTTGGTAGTCCATTGGGGCAAATAACATTCCCCAGATGGTTCCAACACTTATCAATAAGATGGCAGAAAACGCAAACCAAGGTAAAAGCGTTGATGCTAGTTTGTATGCACGCTCGGGATCAGCGTATGAATGAAGCCATTTCCACATATCAGTTTGTACTCACTCGTAATGAAGCACCAATTGCAAATGGTGCCATAATTAATGATCCGACCAACATGGCGCCAATAATGGCAAGTTGTCCGGTATAAGGTAAATTTAAACCAGCAGCATCAATAGCGCTGGTAGCAAAAATTAGTACGGGTATATACAGTGGTAAAATTAATAAGCTAAGTAATACTCCACCCTTGCGTAACCCAACAGTTAACGCCACACCAATTGCACCAAGTAACGATAAGACGGGCGTGCCCACAGTTAGCGTTAATATGAGTGCAGTATAGCTATTACTTTCTAAATGTAACAAGACTGCTAATAAAGGTGCTACTAATATCAATGGTACACCAGTTAAAATCCAGTGAGCCAATACTTTCGATAATACCAATATTGGTAAAGGCTGTGGGCTTAGTAGCATCTGCTCTAAGCTACCATCATTAAAATCTGCTTTAAATAATCGCTCTAGTGACAACATGGATGCCAATAACGCAGCAACCCATATGATACCAGGTGCAACGCGCGACAGAACCTGTGGTTCAGGTCCAATTCCTAAAGGAAATAATGTCACGACTAAGACAAAGAATAAAAGTGGATTAAAAATATCCCCACGATGCCTAATCGCAATTTTTAAATCACGCTGCAACAATGTCAGAAATGCTTGGGTGTAACTGATGCCTCTTTTCATTGTTGTACCTTATACGAAGCGATAGTCTAGTTTGATCTTACGAAGCACTTCATCAGTGATGAGACTCATATCTTGGTGTGTCGTCATAATAACGCAACCACCACTTTGAGTGTGCTTAATAAACAATTGTTCCAACTCTTCTACACCTTTTTTATCAATTGCTGTAAATGGTTCATCAAGGATCCAGATTCGACAATTGGTGTGCCAGAGACGGGCTAGGGCTGTTCTTCTGTGTTGGCCTGCTGATAAATGTCCAGCGAGAGCCTCTTCGAAGCCACCTAAGTTAACTTTGGCGAGCAAATCATAACTATCAAAATCATTATATCCACTTAACCTTAAATTGAAGTTAAGGTTTTCATTTGCTGTTAACTCGCTTTTAACACCAGCGAGGTGTCCAAGATAAAGTAAATCTTCATTAAACTCGTCACGACATTGATTGATATCGGTATCAATATACTGAATCTCGCCAGCATAAGGTCGAGATAAGCCAGCAATGATGCGCAACAGGCTGGTTTTACCAGCACCATTAGGGCCTTCAATTTGGACAATATCACCTGCATTAATTTCGAAGCTTAATTGATCAAACAGAATACGGTCTTCACGAATGCACGTCAGTTCATTTGCCCTGACTAAAACTTGCTGCTGATTGTTGTCTGTCACTGAGCCCTCTTTTTACGTGTTGAGGATGAATACAAAATCAATATTATCATAAACACAATTAAGGGTTTAGCATTCAACCCATCTATGTGCTAGGTATTTGAAGTGGTTCCAATAAAATACATCTAATGTGAACTTTTTCATGATTCTCTAATATATTACTCAATACAGTTTTATTGTCTTAATTTGAGTATGAAGGTGAGATTCTTATCACAAAAAGGTGAGTTTTATTGAAGTTTGTAGTAATCTGATGACGATTAAATAAGTCTACCTGCTTTGAAAGGTGGCATTGAGCTTTGAATTTATTTGCATTAGGAACGATGAACATGAAAAAATTATTAGCAATGACTGCAGTTGCTGCATTGACTTTGTCTACAAACGTTTTCGCTCAAGATGGCGAAGCAGTTTACAACAAAGCGTGTCAAGTATGTCACAGCATGGGAGTTGCTGGTGCACCAAAAGCGCACGATGCTGCTGCATGGGAGCCTCGTTTAGCGGCGGGTATGGACACACTAATTTCTACAATTAAAACTGGTAAAGGCGCTATGCCTCCAGGTGGTATGTGTACTGATTGTACTGATGAAGATTACCAAAAAGCGATTGAGTTCATGTCTAAGTAATTTTAGATACTCATAAAAAAACCGGCTACTAGCCGGTTTTTTAATGTCTATAAAAACTGTTTATTGAACAACAGTATCAAGCATTAGTTTAGCTTCTTCACCGACTGCAACAGATGCAACAACACCTTTCAAGTCTCCAGTTTGCGCTTTCACACTACCGTGCTTAGATAACACTGCGATAATTTCAACATTTTGGGCACTGCTAAGTTTAACGTCACCACCCATTGAAGTTGAGTCATCTAATGTCACTGTAACAGGAAGGCTGTTAGCACTGATTTTAGTTGCAGCTAAAGGTACTTTAGGTCCTTGCGTTGAACGTGCAAAGATAAATACCATATCAGTAGAGCTAACTTGATCAGCTAATTCTGGTGAAATCGCAATTTCAACATCAACGGTTTTAGCTGTTGGTGCAGCTTGCGTCATTGGGTTGTGGTTGCTGTCATTTGGCATTTCGCCTGTTTCAGCTTGAATACGCATGTTAGCAGATTCGATTGCATTCATTACTGCTGTGCGATCAATGTCACTGCGGCCACTATCTAAAATAGTTTGCCATGCGTTGATTGCTGCTTGGTAATCAGCGGTAAAGAATGAGTCCATACCAACAAGTAGTAATGTTGATGGGTCTTGTGCGTCTAATGCCAGTGACTGATCAACCAATGCCTGAATTTGAGGATTCATTTCTTGGCCATTCTTGTAATACATTGCCGTTGCTTTAGGCCCAAGTAATTCTGCTGCAGTACCGACTAATTCCATTACTTTATCAAATGAAGCAATTGCTTGATCAAATTGATTAGCTGAAATATAAGCATGACCTAAGCTAAACCAAGCTTGGCTGTTTTCAGGATCTGCTTGTACTTGTTGCTCCATCATCTGTACGCGTTGAGCCATAATTTGCTCGCTGCTCATGCCTTGATGTGGGCTAGCCTCTGCTTGTGGAGGGTTAGCAAGCTCTTCGTAAGCACCTAATGATTGATAGAGGTACGCTGAAATAGCTAGAATACAAACGGTCATAAATGATGGCCATAAGATCCCTTTAGCTTGAATTTTCGTATCAAGAGAGTCATCGCCATTTTGCTTCATATCTTGCAATAAGCCGATTTCAAGCTCTTTCTTTAGTGCGTCAAACTCAGTTTGATCTAATAAGCCATCTTCTAGTTCTTTTTCTAGAATAGCTGCACGTTCGTTAAATAGTTCAAGGTTTGTTTGCTTACGTACGCCTGATTCTTCAGCAGCTAACATTTTTTGCTGACGAAAATGTGGGACCCAAATCAGCATTAAACTGATTACGACGACAAGAGCAATAAATATCCAAAATGTGGTCATTGTTTCAATATTCACTTTTAGGTTGCTGAAAAAACAGAGCGGATTAGCCGCCTGACTTGAAGTTAGATTATACGTAAAGATGATTCATTGAACAGTAATATACGATATAACCGAACCAGAATCGTCATAGTTGGGCACTGGTTCACAGATTAATCACCTATAAAAAAAACAAACGAAACTTAAATGAACTTTTTATGTCCTATGTTCAACAGTTGATAACTGGGTGTTTTTACTCTCTATTTTTTTGAGAATGAGACAAGTCACCCAGTTTTGCACGAAAGTGGCAGACATAAACAACAGCAACTACTAAAATATAAGCAAATTCGTATTAGCTAATGTTAATATCACTGTTTTAAAGCATTATGATAGATATGCGTTGTTTAGCCTTTATATGGCTTGAACAACTTTTTTAAAATTGAGGAATACCCATGATCCCTGAACTTGGACACTTCTCGCTCATTATTGGTTTGGCATTCGCCATTCTATTGATGACCGTGCCGTTATTTGGTGCAGCCCGTAAAGACCAGTATCTCGTAAGATATGCTTGGCCTATTTGTTACGGTATGTTCTTTTTTATCACTCTTTCTGTCATCACCCTAGGCTATAGCTTTGCTGTTGATGACTTCTCTGTGGCTTATGTCGCAAATCACTCCAACTCACAACTACCAATTTTCTTTAAAATTGCAGCTGTATGGGGTGGCCACGAAGGTTCATTACTTTTCTGGGTATTCTCTCTAACGGTTTGGGCAGCTGCGGTTGCAACCTTTAGTAAAGGTATGGAAGAAGTGTTCATTGCACGCGTACTCGCAGTACTTGCAATGGTCATTGTTGGGTTCTCATTATTCATGATCCTGACCTCTAGTCCTTTCGAGCGTATTTTCCCAATTCCTATGGAAGGTCGTGACTTAAACCCAATGTTGCAAGACGTAGGGCTTATTTTCCATCCTCCAATGCTTTATCTAGGTTATGTCGGTTTTGCGGTTAGTTTCGCATTTGCTATTGCAGCGCTTATGAGTGGCCGTTTAGATTCAGCTTGGGCAAGATGGTCTCGTCCTTGGACATTAGCTGCTTGGGTATTCCTAACAGGTGGTATTTCTCTAGGTTCTTGGTGGGCATACTACGAGCTAGGTTGGGGCGGATGGTGGTTCTGGGATCCAGTTGAAAATGCATCATTCATGCCTTGGTTAATTGGTACCGCACTTGTTCATTCATTAATCGTGACTGAAAAGCGTGGCGCATTCCGTAACTGGACAGTATTGCTATCTATCTTTGCTTTCTCATTAAGCTTGTTAGGTACATTTATCGTGCGTTCAGGTGTACTAACATCAGTTCATTCATTCGCAGCAGATCCTAGCCGTGGTATGTTCATTCTACTATTGCTTGGTTTAGCTATCGGTGGCTCCTTAACCTTGTTCGCACTACGAGCAAGTGAAATGAGTAGCCCTGCACGATTTGAATTAAAATCTAAAGAAACATTCTTATTAGTCTGTAATGTTCTACTAACTGTGGCAGCTGGTACCGTTTTACTTGGTACGCTATACCCACTGTTAATTGATGCATTAGGTATGGGTAAGATTTCTGTAGGACCTCCATATTTTAACTCTGTATTCGTACCAATCGTATTAGTACTATTTGGCTTTATGGGTATTGGTCCAATTATTCGCTGGAAGAAATCTAAAGCGGGTGAATTGAAACGTCAGTTACTTATCCCTGCAATTTTTGCAGCAGTAGTTGGTTTAGCAACGCCTTTCATTGCTGGCAACGAATTAAACCTTTGGGTTGTATTTGGTATCGGTATGGCAACTTGGGTTTCACTTGCAACATTCAGAGCGGCTTATAACCTGCTTACAGATGTAAATGGTAAATTTACTCTGAATAAGATTGGTCGTAGTGAAACGGGTATGCTAATTGCGCACATGGGTATTGCAGTTTCAATCGTTGGTGCGACTATGGTGTCAAACTACTCGATTGAGAAAAGCGTACGTATGGGCCCAGGTATCAGCGAAGAGTTAGCTGGTTATACCTTTAACTACATTGAAACTAAAAATGTTGTCGGTCCAAACTACACTGCTCAGCAAGGTCAGATAGAAGTTTATCAAGATGACAAGTTTGTCACATTATTAAGACCAGATCGTCGTCAATATAATGTGCGTACAATGGACATGACTGAAGCTGGTATTGATTGGGGCTTATTCCGTGACCTTTATGTCACTATGGGTGACCCATTAAGTATGACTCAGTTTGCAGTACGTCTTAATTACAAGCCGTTTGTTCGTTGGATTTGGATTGGTTCTATCTTCATGATGGTCGGTGGTTTCTTAGCTGCATCAGATAAACGCTACCGCGTGAAAGAAACTAAAACCGCGAAAGATGACACTAAAGAAGCGAAATTAGCGACTGCTTAATTTATTGGAGAAAATATGAAAAAGTTGGTGCTGTTTATACCATTGGTATTGTTTTTGGGGATGGGAGTTTTTCTATATCAGGGGTTATTCTTAAATCCGCAAAAGCTCGATTCAGCACTAGAAGGAAAGCCGGTTCCGGCTTTCCAACTTGAACGTCTCGAAACACCGGGTGAAATGCTAACGCAGGAAAATCTTAAAGGCGAAGTGTCACTTATTAATGTATGGGCAACTTGGTGCCCAGCTTGTAAGTATGAACATCCGTATTTAATGATGTTAGCGCGTCAAAACATTTTACCGATTTACGGTGTTAACTATCGTGATGAGCGTGCTCCAGCAATTAGAGAGTTAAGCCGTGAAGGTGATCCTTATACGCTTAATATTTTTGATAAAGATGGACGCTTAGGTTTAGACCTAGGGGTTTATGGAGCACCAGAAAGTTTTATTGTTGATCATAACGGCATTATTCGTTTCCGCTATGCAGGTCCTATTGACAGGAATGTATGGAGCGAAACGCTTTATCCAATGATCCAAGAGTTGCAAGCTGAAGCGAAACAAGACGGAGTTTAAGAATGAAGACATTTAAAATACTTGTTGGCTTCATGGCAAGTTTAGTTTTGGCTTTCAATGTCATGGCAACACCAGTTGATACATATGAATTTAAGTCAGCTGATAACCAAAAACGTGCATTAAGTTTGGCGCATGAATTACGTTGCCCACAATGTCAAAATCAAAATTTAATTGATTCTAACTCACCAGTTGCCCAAGATTTACGTCTTGAGGTTTACACAATGGTAGATGATGGCAAGAGTAATGATGAAATTGTCGATTTTATGACAAGCCGCTATGGTGACTTTGTTCTTTATAAGCCAAGACTTGATCCTAAAACTTACATTCTGTGGCTTGGTCCATTTGTTCTAATGTTGATTGCACTATATGTAGCACTCGTTGTAGTTCGTAAGCAACGTGGTAAATCAACAGCTGCACCAGAAATGACTGATGCTGATCGTAATGAGTTAGAAGCTTTGTTGAAAAATAAACAAAGTCTGGATGATAAGTAATGAATATCATGATCAAAGCGATCATGCTCAGTGCATTAGCAGTGACTATCACTGTTAATGCTTATCCTGGAATGGAAAAGCAACAGCAGCATGTAAGCAATTCTACACTGGACAAAATAAATGTCCTTGAGAATCCTTTTCCAATTGCACACATTGGATTCAATGATGCAGAAGGTAAAGAAGTCGACTTTGAAGAACATAAAGGAAAAGTCGTTATTGTGAATATGTGGGCCACATGGTGCCCACCTTGTGTAAGAGAACTACCAGCTTTGGATCGTTTAGAGCAAACGTTGAGTAAAGATGACTTTGTATTGATGCCAATTTCGATAGATGCAGAAGGCAAGAAGCAAGTCAGCCCTTTTTTAGAGTCAATCGGCTTACCTTCGTTTAACTCTTACTATGATGCAAAACAGAATCTACGTGAAGTATTCCCATTAGATACAATTCCAGCTACCTTTATCTTGAATAAAGAAGGCGAATTGGTGGCATATGTTCGTACATATGTAGATTGGGATGATGAAAATGCGATAGAGTTCTTGCAGCAATTCCAATAATAGCGCTAATAATATTGAGTTAGAGCAAGCTAAATAGGCCTAAGACAGTATAAATTGATTAAAAAAGATCGCTTTTGATGAAAAACTCATCAAGCGATCTTTTTTTTGTGTTTTTATTACCAAAAGCCCTTGCGGTGTTTCAGAATTTGCCTATAATGCGCATC
>NZ_JBFRJJ010000040.1:0-3365 GCF_041468785.1 Shewanella sp. 10N.286.52.E4 | reverse complement strand
ACTTCCAACGGAGATCATTGAACCTGCAAATTCATTTGTCATAGCTAGATAAATTCTTTTTAAAGCATAAATGTTCAATTTGAATTGAGGTAAGCAAAAAAATCACGTGAGTCCAGACATGGATGTCTGGCTAGCTTTCGAGGGGAAGGGACGCCCCATCGTAAGCGTTAGAGCTTCACTAAACCCAAGTTGCAGCTTGCCGAAGCGGGCTACAGATAAGGTTTAACGCTATGAAAGTCCCCATTGAAATCTTTCGCTTTTCGGAAAATTTCGTAGGGGCAGCGGGGTGTTCCAAGAGGGTATTGCTGTTGATACCCTTTTGGTCGGGTGTGGGCGAAGCGCCACGACCTTGATCCTAATCCAAACGAAGTTTGGAAATGTACTTTGGGATTGATGACCATATGACGACCTTGATCCTAATCCAAATGAAGTTTGGAAATCAAAGTTGAATAAGCGGTATTAGGGTTTCATTAAGTATAGGTAAGTTCCAAATGCTTAAGCTTAAAAGATATCACTAGTATTTAGTTAACACTAGTGATATTGTGCCACTAGTATTAACTAAACACTAGTGGTTGTTACGTGAATGGAATTGACAAAAAAGATATCAAAGAGCATGAAGAAGCCGTTGATCTGTTGGTTAAAAAGTTTAGTAAAGAACTCAACTCAGGCACTTCTGCACTTGTGCTGCTGAGTATATTGAACAACTCAGATAAACCACTTTATGGATATCAGATTTCCAAACTTTTAGGTCACTCTAATACTGACAAGCAAGGAGTTATCTATCCTGTGCTGCGGAATATGGAGGCTAAAGGCTTATTGAAAAGTCAGGTACTCCCTTCTGAAAGCGGACCTCCTAGGAAGTACTTCACTATCTCAATATTGGGCAAAAAAGTATTAGAAGAGTGGTTGCAGATTTGGCAACGCACTCAGCTTTTTGTAAATCAAATAATTACAGGCAAATCAAATGGAAACGATGAAGTCAAATAAAGCTATCGAAAAGGATATTCAACATTATTTACGTGAGTTAAGTGCCGCATTACACAATCAAGATTTATCATTAGTACAAGATGCTAAATTTGACGCGGAAAGTCACTTTCGTGCAGCACTATTAGAATCAAGTAATAAAGCCAATCCTATGCTGGATATCATCCAAGATTATGGTACTCCGCAAGTTATTGCTCAGCATTACTGTGACATGGAGTTAACTGTTGATTTGGCATTTAATGGTAGAAAAGAGTATCAATCAAATGTTCAATCCGGTTCAATTTTCTCGATATTAAAAGATACTGCGGCCTTTAAAGCGCTTATTTACTATTTTATTAGCTTCCCATTATCTATGGTCTATATAGCTTGGGTGTTATTGGTTGGGCTAAGTAGCGCCGTTGCATCCCTTGTATTGATTGGCATACCGGTATTTATTTTTTTCATCAACTCAATGCGATATTTCTCATTATTTGAAGGGCGATTAATTGAGCCGTTATTAGGTGAGCGTATGCCACGTAGGCCTAAATTTCTGCACAACCTATCTCAGTTCAAGTCTCTAAAAGGGGTTATAGCTTTAATTAAAAATCGTGAAAATTGGACTTCGATATTGTACCTATTGCTTCAGTTACCATTATCTTTACTGTATTTCACCATTTTCGTTTTACCAGCAGTATTTTCAATTTTGCTATTGTTATCGCCAGTTATTGACCCATTGATCAATACGATAAACCCTTCTTTGAGTATTGATATTAATTGGTACTGGCTCCCTATTTCCACCCCTCTTAGTCTTATCGGTTTAATGCTGTCGTTACATGCAGCAAAAACTATTGGAAAACTGCATGCAAGATTTGCTAAGTCTATGCTGGTTTCAATTTAACGAGAAAAGTTAAATTCTAGTTCTTAAATATGAGTATTTAACAATGAAAATATTGAAGACGTTTGGAGAAAGGTACCCTATTAGTGCTTTTCTGATTCTTTGCTTTGGATTTACCTGGTCAATTTGGTTTACCGTTCCTTTCTTTGCAGGTTCTGATTGGTCGTTAGGGCGAATATATGTTGGTGCAGGTTTCGGGCCTGCATTAGCAGCCATTTTTATGAACCAGCTATGTGGTCATGGAGCTGACATTGGAAGTAAAAAGTGGTTGTTATGGTTTAGTGCTTTTTTCGCATTGTTGTTTGGATTGTATTTTTCAATACTGCTAACTGGTAATGGCATTACAGCTGAAAAACTTTCTCAGGCTAGACCTGCTGGCATTTCTGTTACAGGAATCCTAGGTGTAATAGTGTCTGCAGTAATTGGGAGCTTTGTAATCGCCTCTTTGGCTGTTAGTCGTTCAAAAGCATTAAGTTCAGTGAGCGAGTGGCGTGTATCGATTAAGTGGTGGTTAATCGCTTTGTTGCTCCCTTCAGTATGGATGATGTTAGGTGTGTTAATGGCTAGCATGACTGGAGAAAAGATACAGGCAGAGGCAGTTGAGCATAATTTAGAGTTGCAGACTTGGGTTTTATACACCGCACGTTCAATATTGCTCACATTTTTGGTGGTCGCTATTGGCGAAGAGGCAGGTTGGCGAGCGTGGATGTTACCGCGTTTACAGCAACGATTTAGTCCACTTCTCAGCTCGGTATTTATCGGTATTGCTTGGGGTTTATGGCATTTCCCATTATTCGTTATCGGGCAATATAGTGATCCGCCTGAAATGGTTTTTGCTAAAGCAGGCGCTTGTATAATGTTGGGTATTGTTTTTACATGGCTATATAACCGTACAGGGGGAAACCTATTGATGGTGGTTTTGCTTCATACCGCTATGAATAGTTCACCAAGATTTGTTCCTTTTTCTGAGCAAATGGGGGTATTTTTAATTTTATCTCTCATCTGTATGATTGTTTTCGACAGAATGTGGCGAAAAAGTAGGATACAACTTTAGCTTATTATCCTAATGGCTTAATAGAGTTTATTTAGTCGTGGATTGCGACAAACGACAATCAGAGGATTAAACCTTCAATTGCTAGCTCATATATGAACCCATCAAAAAGCCTCAATATGTTCATATTGAGGCTTTGTTATATTTCCAATACCTATATAAAAACCTTAAGCACTTTGAATAATCAGCTTTAGATCCGCAACCAGCTCTTTATTCAAAATCTGTGGTATTTTTCCTGGTTGTTGTTTGGGTTTAAACACAGCGTATTTTTCACCCTTTGGGTGACACTAAAACATAACTAGCACTGTGGTCGACTTGATAGTCAGGAGCCGTCAGACTCTGACCCAACTAATTGTAAGTTGGTTAGAACAAACTAAACTTTTATGTTTATGGCAACTCAAGATCGTGGCGCTTCGCCCACATCTTTTGTAAAGAGCGACGAAAGGGAAACAACAG
>NZ_JBFRJJ010000039.1:0-37834 GCF_041468785.1 Shewanella sp. 10N.286.52.E4 | reverse complement strand
GAAATGCTGTTGTTTCCCTTTCGTCTGGTGTGGGCGAAGCGCCACGACTTTGATTTAGACGTTGATTTAAATTTTTATCCAAATTTAGTAATCAATCGCCAACTAAACCTCTACTACGTTCTCCCCTGATAGTGATAAAATCTCTGCATCAGAATTATCCAGAAACTAGGTATTTATAAACAATGTTTATCCATCATGTTAACGACATCGACTGGCTAGTGATTACAGCTTTTGAAGAACTGAAAACGATGTTTATCGAAGAAGCAGGTGCTATCCCATCTTGCTTCTCTAGTGCCAGTGAATTGAGCCTGATTGATCAAGCCAAGCGCACTTATGGATATTTGCCTACACTCAGCGGCGTAATCACCGATACTGGTACATTTCAAAGTCAGGATAACGAAGAAGATTTAAGCCCACAGCTTGCCTGCCTAGTTGAGGGACGTGGTCGGGTGTTTATTTATCACGACGGCTTTGTGGCTTTTGTGGATGACGAACAAACCTTTATTACCCGAATGGACTGAAATTATTCAATAAGCTGAAACTCGCATCCCTAGCAAGAAAAAGAGTAAAAGCGAGTTACAACCTCTAACTTTATACTTCATTTATTTTAGCTCTATTACAGAAAGGCATGGCTCAATCTAATCCATTACCTGCCGCAGCGTTTTATGCAGATACATCCATATTTTCGAGGGTATTAACACATCTACGCTGGGATTAGTGTCTCTTCGATTTAACTGTATTCGCCACTAATAGACACAGAACAAAACCTTTCAGAATCAATTTGAATTGAGGTCATCGAGAAAAGGACGTGAGCTTGGCATGGATGCCAAGTTAGCTTTCGTTAGGCCACGGACGGCCTATCGGAAGCGTTAGGCCTTTTCGGCAACGGCCGAAGCAGGCACACATGAAGTTTGAAGCTGGATCGAACCCCATCGAAAATTATGCGTTTTTCAGCATTTTTCGTCTGGGGCGCTAAGGGTTTCCAAAGGGGCGCAAGCGCTTTGCCCCTTTGGTCTGGTGTGGGCGAAGCGCCACGACTTTGGTTTGTTCAAATAGCAATCAAGGAATAAGGCAAAGCTTATTCCATATGCCAACCGCTATTTAATCACATAGTTAATAACCAAGCCCATCAACAAAAAGCCGCTGAACATTGCTGTTTAGCGGCTTTTAAATGCTTAGCTACAAATTAACAGCTAACAATAGTCTGCGCCATTTTACGGCGTAAATAGGCAATTTGCTGCATATGGGGCAAGTCTTTCGGGCACGCATCCTGACAACCTAGTAAGGTCATACAGCCAAATACACCATCTTGATTACCTATCACATGATAGAAATCTTCAGCGCTACGGGTATCACGGCTGTCCATTTCAAAACGGGCGATTTTCATCATCCCAACCGCGCCAACAAAGCTGTCTTTCATTTGCTTAGTCGCACAAGCTGATACACAGACACCGCACTCAACACAACGTTCTAACTCATACAGTTTCGCCGCTTCAGCAGGGTCCATTGGCGTTTCTAAACGATGGATATCAATATCATTCGCATCAGGTTGTAGCCACAATTGTAAACGCTCAGCAAGCTGACGCATAAATTTGCCGGTGTTAACGGATAAGTCGCCAATCAGTTCAAAACCAGGCAATGGCATCAGTTTAATTTTGCCATCAGGGAAATTAGCCGTTAAGGTTCGACAAGCCAAGGTCGGTTTACCGTTAATCACCATGGCGCAGCTACCACAAATACCCGCGCGGCACACAAAATCAAACTGCAACGATGGATCTTGTTGTTCACGTAACAAGTTCAATGCAATAAACACTGTCATACCTGGCGCTTCGGTGATCTCGTAAGTCACCATTTTTGGCTTGTCGTTTGGATCTTGCGGATCATAACGAAAAATTTCAAAACTAATCGTACGTGGGCTAGTCATTACTTCTCTCCCGACACAGCAATCGTGTCACTTAATCTTTCATTACGAGGACGTAATGTTTCAGGTAAATCAAAAGGCATAATGGCCGCTTGCTTATCAAAACGATCTGCATCGTCACCCAGCTCTGCAAGGATGTCAGCGATTTGAGTTTCACGGGTTGCAGTATCAGGATGCGCTACGGCATTATCATTACCGTAACCACGATAACCTGGTGGTAATTCCATTTTCATTACATCAAGCTGCTCGTAACTTAACGTCGGCTCCAATGCATTTTCATTAGGCCAAGTTGATAAAGTTCGGTTAAGCCATTCTTTGTCGTTACGTTGTGGGTAATCTTCACGGGCATGGGCTCCGCGACTTTCTGTACGTGCGTTAGCACCGCAGGCAACGGTTAAAGCAACACGTAACATACGCGGTACGCGCAATGCTTCCACTAGCTCAGGGTTGGCATGGCGTTTCTTACACTTAAGACCAATATTCTTGCTGCGCTGCAGTAAGTCTTTTAACTCGGTAATGGCTTTTTCAAGCTCAGTGCCATTACGGAAAATGCCCACGTAATCCATCATAATGCGTTGCATGGCGAGCTTAATTTCAAACACATTTTCAGTGCCGTCGCCTACAAGTAAGTCATCAATTTCAGCTTGTAACTTGCTCATGCTGTTATCAATAACTTGAGTGTTGATTTCTAGGGTGTTTTTTTCACAATAATCGGCCACATATTTTCCGATAATCATCCCACCGACAACGGTCTCAGCCAGTGAATTACCACCTAAGCGGTTAAAACCGTGCATATCCCAACAGGCTGCCTCACCGACACTGAATAAGCCTGCAAGTTGCGGACTTTCACCAGTCGCATTAGTGCGGATACCACCCATAGAATAATGCTGTGTTGGCCTAACTGGGATCCAATCTTTTGCAGGATCAATCCCTAAGAAGTTTTCGCAAATTTCTTTCACTTCACGTAAGTTGGTTTCAACGTGTTTACGGCCAAGCAAGGTTATATCGAGCCATAAATGTGGCCCATAAGGGCTATCAACCCCTTTGCCTTTTCGCATATGTTCGGTCATGCGACGAGAAACCACATCACGTGAGGCCAGCTCTTTCTTTTCAGGTTCATAATCTGGCATAAAGCGATGACCATCTTTGTCACGCAATAAGCCACCATCACCACGACAGCCCTCTGTGGTTAAAATCCCCACAGGCACAATCGCTGTTGGATGGAACTGCACCGCTTCCATGTTCCCTAACGTCGCAACGCCGGTATCCAATGCCAATGCTTGGCCGATACCTTCACAGATAATTGCGTTAGTAGACACTTCATAAATACGGCCATAGCCGCCAGTTGCAATCGTGGTTGATTTACCAATATAGGCACGTAGCTCACCCGTCACTAAACAGCGTGCAATCACACCATGACAGCGTTTGCCATCATGGATAAGCGATAGTGCTTCAATGCGCTCATGAACTGGAATATCCATCTCAATGGCTTTGTTATCAACGGCATATAACAGTGAATGTCCGGTGCCATCAGCGGTATAACAAGTACGCCACTTTTTAGTGCCACCAAAATCACGGGCGTTAATTAAACCATGAGCTTTTTCTGCTTCAGTAATGGTCACCTTTTCAGCATTCACCACCACTTGGCGATCGCCTGCGGTAATGCGTGACCAAGGTACGCCCCAGTTAGCCAGTTCGCGCACCGCTTTGGGCGCACAATGGGCAAACATGCGCGCGACGTCTTGATCGCAGCCCCAGTCAGACCCTTTTACAGTATCTTGGAAATGAACATCTTCATCGTCGCCCATCCCTTTAACCGTATTACCAAGGCTGGCTTGCATGCCGCCTTGTGCTGCAGCTGAATGAGAACGCTTAGCAGGAATTAGCGATAACACGACTGTGTCTAAACCACGCTCTTTTGAAGCAATAGCCACACGTAAACCAGCAAGGCCTGCGCCGACGACTAATGAGTCTGTATATATAATTTTCACGGATACTCCTTAAATACGTTATGAGCCATGAATGCAATGCACTCTGGTTCATCTACAACTCGTTAGTCTTTAGCTCGGCACAAATGGAGTCACGGGTAACTCCAATGATTGACCGATAAAAATATAAGTAAGCAAACTAGCGATACCAATAATCATCAAGTACACCACCATCACTTTGGCAAGCTTTAACGCAGCCATGCGTTTAGTGGTAATGCCCCATTTAATGGCAACGCGATACAAACCAAACATGGCATGAATGACCACTGCAGGGAGTAGCAATATATAGAGCATCCACACATCTTGGTGATAGACCCGCTCAGCGGATAAATGCGGTCCAATTTCAGGATTAGTGATCATGTCAAACAAGTGCACTGGCGCGAGGAAGAATAAAAGAAAGCCAGTGATCAACTGCCAAAACCAAATTTTAGTATCTTGGTGCGGCATAATTGTCATTTGGCTGCGCAGTGCTCGCCATTGTTGGATTTGGGCAGGGAATCGTCTTAATGCAAACAGAGCATGCACTAATACGACGATTAACATAAATGCCGAGACGAATTTAGTCGTTACAGGAAAACCTTGTCCGTTGTCGCTGAACATACTGCCTTCAAGAAAATGCGCCACATGATAAAAGGCATCTTTGCTGATCAAAATGCTCGATTCAAAATGCAAATGCATAATAATGAAAAAGCCTAACAACAACCCGGTAGCACTTTGTAATTTATCGGCTCTGGCTGCCCAAATCGGGTTCAAATACCCTTTTGACGAGACGTCATGAATCTTTTGTGTTTGAGTTTGCGATGAAGCAGTCATAGTTTCCATGCCTGTTAATGACACATTTCTGGTAAATTTAGCTTATCAGCTATCCCTATTTCTCCTTGGCCATAAAAATTAAATCGTGATCAAGCTCACTTACCATTGATCGTCTTTTAGAACTTGATCACAATCACAAATTGTTCAAATTTAAGAACTCAAAATTTTGTTTATCTTTCATTTATTTATAGTGACATTCAAACAAAAGTACGAGTTACACTGATTTCGTTATGAATATTAATAGGTTAATCATTAACCAGTTGTTAAAAGTGCTAAAACAAGCCTTTCGATGCAAATATGTAATATTTCACTATCAAATGCTGCTGTTTTAGCCTTCAAGCAGGTACAATACGCGATTAAATTATTCTCATAGGAAAAACTCCATGCCTTGGATTCAACTTCGCATTAGCACTAACAGCGACCACGCCGACGCACTCGGTGATCTTTTAATGGAGCAAGGTTCTGTATCAATTACCTATGAAGATGGTAAAGACACCCCTATTTTTGAGCCTAAATTAGGTGAAACGCCACTTTGGCAAGACACCATAGTGATTGCATTATTTGATGCTGGCACTGACTTAAGTCCAACAGTGAGTTTTTTAGAAACTCTGCCTTATTTAGGTAAAGGGTTTAAACATAAAATTGAACAAATTGAAGACAAAGACTGGGTTCGCGAATGGATGGATAGCTTTCACCCAATTAAATTCGGCCAACGCTTATGGATATGCCCAAGCTGGCGCGACATTCCTGAGCCAGAGGCAGTCAACGTCATTCTTGATCCTGGTTTAGCTTTCGGTACAGGCACACATGCAACAACGGCGTTATGCCTTGAATGGTTAGACGGTTTAGATCTTTCAGATAAAGAAGTCATCGACTTTGGTTGTGGTTCGGGCATTTTAGCCATCGCCGCCCTTAAACTTGGTGCGAAAACCGTCACAGGTGTTGATATTGACTACCAAGCGATTGATGCATCGACTGCCAACGCTGAACGTAACGGCGTTGCAGATAAGCTTGCTTTATACTTACCAGAAAACCAACCAGAGAATCTGCAAGCCGATATCTTGGTGGCTAACATCCTTGCTGGCCCACTTCGCGAGTTAGCACCACTGATTGCAGAAAAAGTGAAAACTGGCGGAAAATTAGCTTTATCAGGCCTCTTAGAAGAACAAGCAGAAGAAATCTCACAGTTTTATAGCCAATGGTTCATCATGGATGAAGCGGCTCACAAAGAAGACTGGAGTCGCTTGACAGGTACCCGCAAATAACGGTAAAGGCAGCGCATCCCTTATGGCAGCTAGATCTACGCATAAGGGAGCAATGACTACTCTCCAACTAAAAGTCAAGTAAAAAAGTTACATTTAGTTCATTTATTGACCTTTTCAGGAAGGCAAAAAAGGGCTAATATAGCGCCCCTTTGACGAGCAAGGTGAATAACGCAATGCAAATTGGCCCGTATCAACTGAAGAATCAGCTGATTGTGGCACCAATGGCAGGTGTCACCGATCGCGCTTTTAGAAACCTCTGTTTACGCTATGGCGCAGGTCTAGCGGTTTCAGAAATGCTTTCATCGAATCCTGAAGTTTGGGATACCGATAAAAGCCGCCAGCGCATGATGCATTCTGGCGAAGAAGGTATACGTTCAGTACAAATCGCAGGTGCAGATCCTGAATTAATGGCAAACGCAGCTCAGTTCAATGTTGAACAAGGTGCGCATATCATTGATATCAATATGGGTTGCCCAGCGAAAAAAGTGAATAAAAAGCTCGCAGGCTCGGCATTAATGCAAGATCCCCAGCTAGTAAAAGAGATTTTACAGGCTGTAGTTAGTGCAGTTGATGTTCCTGTGACATTAAAAATTCGCACAGGTTGGCAACCTGAACATCGTAATGGTGTTGAAATTGCCCGCATTGCAGAAGATTGTGGTATCGCTTCGCTCGCCGTTCACGGTAGAACGAGACAATGCATGTATAAAGGCTTTGCTGAATACGACACTATTAAAGCAATAAAACAAAATGTCTCACTCCCTGTTGTTGCCAACGGAGATATCGACAGTCCAGAGAAAGCTAAGTTCGTCTTAGATTACACTGGCGCCGATGCTGTAATGGTAGGACGTGGAGCCCAAGGCAGACCGTGGATTTTTAGAGAAATCCACCACTACTTGGAAACAGGTAAAAAATTACCGCCAGTTGAGGCGAGCGAGCAACGAGAAATCATGCTCGAACACCTTAACAAATTGTACGAATTGTACGGCGAATACAAAGGTGTCCGATTTGCCCGAAAGCATATGGGATGGTACCTAAACCAAGAAGAACAGCGACAGTTCCGTGCTGACTTTAATAGGCTTGAAACCGCTGAACAGCAATATTCCCTAGTGGAATGTTACTTTGATGAATTAGTAAATTTTTAATATAAAGAGCAGAATAGAATGTTTGATCAGACAACTACTAACACAGAAGTTCACCAGCTAACCGTAGGTAAGATTGAAACCGCTAACGGTACTATCAAGCCACAACTATTACGTGACGCAGTTAAGCGTGCAGTAACAAACTTCTTCTCTCAGTTAGACGGTCAAGAAGCGTCTGAAGTTTATGAAATGGTTTTAAGTGAAGTTGAAGCACCACTACTAGACATCATCATGCAACACACTCGTGGTAACCAAACACGTGCTGCAAACATGTTAGGTATCAACCGTGGTACTTTACGTAAAAAATTAAAAAAATACGGCATGAACTAAGAAGCAATTCTTAATTTGTTGTATTAAAAAGGCTTTCCAGAAATGGAAAGCCTTTTTTGTTATTAATGTTTGAACTTGCTGCTCAACTTGCTACTTAAGCTTAAATCGATATCGCTTTAATACTAAATTATCTATCACCCAATACACACCGGATAGTGACAATAGCAACATCATTAATCCAAACACCCAACTAAAGGGGTTATTGAAACTGCCTTGGTGCAGGTAATCCATAAAGTGCAGCTTAAACATCAAATCGGCTAAATCAGTGTGATCATTTTTATGGCCAACCAATCGACCATTGACAGCATTAATGTAAATTCGGGTATTCAAATCATCACTAATGCTGACTTGCCACAATGGGTTACATTCTTTGGGCCACTCTTTAAAACTTGTAGATAATTGCCTGTGACTCTTTATTTCGCCTGCTCCAGTATAACTTTGCAAAGCGATTGATTCAGCCAAGTCGGCATCAATAAGGACTTCTTTGCCGCTATAAGCATCGACCAATACTTGCTGTTGGCAATCGTGTAGATATCGCTGTACTTGCTCATCTAGTAAATACACAGGCTGGTTATTAAGCACAATTGTACTAACCTGCTCCATCGGTTTAAATCGCTCAAGAATAGATGATAATGGCTCTAGATCATGACTACTAAACGCAGTTAAATCTAGCGGCGCTATACTGCGATAATAATGAGTGCCTTTCAGATCTTCACTTGGGGTGATATTGAAATAAATACCTGTTCCTAGCCAGATTAATAATTGAATGCCAACAACAGTCCCCAGCCAATAGTGACAAAACCTTAGCCAATGTTTTATTTTTTTGATTGTCATTAGCAATACCTCTTGCGGCGCTGCCAAACCAATACGCCACCAGCAAATACAGCGATAAAAGAAGCGATGGCAGTATAAAATAGTAATTGATTATCAATGGCTTCACCGTCGTCATAATCCATGATGTGCCACTTCCAAAATAAATCAAACAAGCGCCAATACTCATGTCTTCTTGTCACGACTTCGCCAGTTTGCGCTGAAATATATAACGTCGATTGGCCGATATCATCAAAGACCACTCGCCATACGGGTAAGTGCTGTGCAGCTAACTCTGAAGGTAATTGCTCCAGTGGGGTTTTATCGTTAAGCAAACCAATAAATTGAATTTTTGCAGTTGGAGATATTGATTGCTGATGTTGAAAGGATTGCGATATCTGCTCTGCCTGCGACTTTGAAATAGCTGCAAGTTGTTGGCCTGATGCTGCATCAATTAACAGGGATTGGTCAGTGAGCTTCACTTGGTAAATCAACTGTGTGTTGATCACCGTTAAGGTGATTTTTCTCGCTTCTGGAAATGATTGATATACTTTTGCGATGGGGTATTTGACCGCTGAAGCGCTGATTTTGTCTGCTCGCTCCATCGCAATGTGGTCGCTACGAATGAAGCCGATATCCATTAGTACAAAATAGCTACCAGTGAGACACCAAATGAAGATCGGAATGGCCAATAGCAACATCAACCAACGATGAACAAACTGCGCTGACGATACCTTTTTTAGCGTTTTTCTAGAGTTCAAATTCGAATGTTACCTGTATTTCTTATTATTAGTGGTGGTTCTACTCGCAAGACTTTAAGCATAAGCAAATGCTAAGTTACCCTAAAAATTTGCTTATTCACAATAGTTACATTACCCATTTCAACGCAAGATAATAACGTCGCCCCATTAAATCATAGGTCATCGTGTTGGTGTTTCCGTCTGTGTAACTTTGATGATATGGCGCTTGTTTATCAAATAGATTATCGATACCAGCCGTGAACCCTAAACTACGGGTTAATTGGTAATAAAGCTGTGTATTATGATAGGTCACAGCGTCTACAGAATCACCAATATCACCTGCAGCGGCGTATTGATCATCCGCCTCGCCAATATATTGAATGTTATAGCCAAAGCGCCAATCATCTTTAGCAATATCAAAATACAAATTTGAACGCCACTTGGTATAACTGCCGTCATAGCCAATGGTGCCAGCCCGTTCTTCTACTGGTGCACCTTCATAAGTTTGCAGGTTATATTCATCTAAATAACTGACTTCAAACGAGGTGTTTGTGGTGAACTCACCAAAGTCCTTTTGATAGAACATAGCTAAATCGACACCTGATACTTCTTCTGTTGCTGCATTTCCTAATTGGGTTTGCAAATAGGTAATTTCACCGGTTTGCTCGTCGCGAATAAAGTGCTCATCGTTGCAAAAAGGGTGGCTCATATTGGCACTGTCATAACAGGCAGCAAGTTTACTTGAGCCATTGACTGAGTTAATTGCGTTTTCAATTTTTATGTCATAGTAATCAAGCGTGACATTCAGCCCCTCGATAAAACTCACATCCCACACAACACCGACAGTGAATGTGTCTGCCTCTTCAGGTTGTAAATCTGCGTTACCACCACGGTCAGTTAATATAGTGCCTTCATGGTTAAAATCCATCGGTACGCCTGCAGCTTGGCAATTGGCAAAACGATTAGAGCTTGGGTCAAGTAGGCTCCAGTCGCTACAAGGATCTGTGGTGTTCATTGAACCTTGGCTAATGCCGCCAAACAGTTCAGGAATATTAGGTACTCTAAACGCAGTCGATTTGGTCGTACGAAGGGTGAGCTGGTCATTCAGCATCCACTGTAAACCAAGCTTATAGTTAGTATCACTGCCAAACGTATCAAAATGCGAGTAACGCACAGCAGCGGTTAAATCAACGGCTTTAGCCAGAGGCTTATCTGCTAACAGCGGAATATAAGCTTCTAAATACACTTCATCAGCGGTGTATTCTCCACTAATGGGGTCCTGTTGGCTGGTATTTGCTTCACCAATTATTGCTAAAGGATCAGGGTTACTCCAGCCCTTTTCTTTTCGATGCTCAATACCTGTGGCAAAACTCATAGTACCTGCAGGAAGTTGCCATAAGTCACCCGTTAAATTGGCAGTTAGACTTAATTGTTCATTTCCTCCATCACTCATCATATCGAATAAGAAGTAATCGAGCATTTCAGGGGTTAGTGAGCCCTCTCCCCAAAAATCAGCACAAGGTATATTCGGATCAACACTGCAATTATCGTAATCAGTTGCCTCGCCTAAGCGAGTGTTGTTAATCACATTAGTGACTTCAAATGAACCACGATTACTGCCGTAATTAACTGCGGCATCCCATTGCCAACCATTGTCTAAACCCCCTTGTAAACCGGCTACAACTCGCCATGTATCTGTTTCAATATTAAATTCACGAGGCGCTTCAGCTAAACGGCGGCTGTTAAGTAAAAAATCATTCTCAGTGGGGTTAGACTCATGCCAGCTTGGTATTGTAATACCACTGACAGTTTGCGGAGTTGCGGGCAGTGTAGAACTGCGATGGGTATACATCGCCTCTGTAAATAGCTGCACATTGTCAGTTAAGTCGTACTCGCCTGAGGCAAAGACATTAAAACGCTCATTTGGCTGCACCGCATTAAAGTATTCAAAATAGTTGTCTCTATCGCTACTAGTATATTCATCACTACCATTAGGTGATAATTTCACTTCATCACCGATTGTATTGCCATTTTCATCCAAGTAATAACCACGACCTCCTGGTAATGCAGTGCTGCCGCCACAAACTAATTCACCATCAACTTCTGTTAATGGACATGGGGCGCGACTGGTCATTTCTACCGCGTCAGTTTTATCATAACTTAACGCAATATATCCGCTGCCTCGCTCACCAACTTTCCCCACTGCTAAATCAAATTGATATTGCTCGCCATCACCTTGTTCAGTCATGCCCGTTCTTGCTTGAAACTCAACACCATCAATTTGGTCTTTAGTAATAATGTTAACCACACCTGCGACAGCGTCGGCGCCATAAACAGCAGAAGCACCATCTTTTAATACTTCAATACGCTCAATGACGCTGACAGGAATAGTATTTAAGTCCACTGACGAGTTAGCCCCCGTGCCGCTGTTTACCATTCGTCTGCCATTAAGCAGTACTAAAGTTCGGTTTACCCCAAGACCTCGAAGGTTCACTTGAGTTGAGCCATAACCACCATCAGTCCAATAAGCATTAGTTTGATTACCGGCAAACCCTGCAGAAGCAGACATTCTTTGCAATACTGCATCCACTGACGTTGCGCCCATTTGGGCAATATCATCAGCGGTGAACACTGCCATTGGTGCGGTTGAGGTGATTTCTTCTCTTTTTATCCGACTGCCAGTAATGCTAATTTTTTCCATCGATTTCAAATAAGATGAGTGGCTTGCTGCAATGGACTCGGTCGCCATACTGTTAACTTCAATATCGTTCACTTCAATATCGTTCGCTTCGATATCAGATGAGGCAACAGAAATAAATGAACATAACGTCGCAGAAACCAATAAAGCGACCTTAGAAAAAGAAAATCTCACTGAATTCACCATGACAACCTTTAGTAGTATGCAAAATAGTTAACGTAATCACACAATTATTTAGCCGTTCAACGTGCTAAACAACTTACAATTGTCATACTGCGACACTGTGTCACACCCCAGTAAAAGCCCAGAATACAAAGCGAGCAAAATATATATCCCGTATCTTCACTATCAACTTTGATGGAATGAAATAAACGGTCTGAATGACAAAATGATTAACTCATCAATAAATTGTTGTACTCTAAAGCCAATAATCCCCTTCGGATATTTCGATGAAACAAATACTCGCTCTATTTTTAGCATCACAAGTGGCTTGCTTTACTTCTGCAGTGTCAGCAGGCACTTTACACGACGCGTCGCTCGCTAAATTACCTGAGCCATTGAGCAATAATGCCATTGCAAAAGTCAGTACTACGCAGGGTCAATACTTGCTGAGTTTTACCGGGCTAGCTCAAGGTAAGGGCTACCAAGATGTGCACAATAAAGCCTGGGCACTAAATTTAACTAAAGCAGAAGCTCAATGGCAACCCATTAAAGCCGTACCATTTGTTGCCCCACTTGCTGGTCGTTTAGCGTCTATTGCAGTTGGTCTTGAAGATAAAGCCTATATTTTTGGCGGTTATACTGTTGCCGAAAACCATGAAGAAATCAGCACTGTAGATAACTACCAATTTGATATATTTAATAATCAATACCAACGTATTGCAGATATGCCAGTGGCTGTGGATGACACTGCAGCGAGTGTATATCAGCAGCGTTATATCTATTTGTTTGGCGGCTGGCATAACGATGGCAATGTTAACTTAGTCCAAGTTTACGACACCAAAACTAACACTTGGGATCAAGCTAGCCCTATTCCTGCTCCAGCAGTATTTGGTCAAGCCGTTGCGATGGTAAATAATAAAATCGTCTTGTGTGATGGGGTAAAAGTGCAGGCTAATATTGGTCAACGTCGAAGCTATCAATCATCACCTGTGTGTTTGTACGGTGAAGTTAATCCTCAAAATCATTTAAGGATCAGTTGGCAATTATTGCCTCATTATTCTATTGCCACGCCAACAAATCAAAGCAGAACGACACCATTAGCTACCGCTCACTATCGTATGGCGGCGACTGGCATTAATAATAACGCTGATGGACAAGCCGTATTTATGGCTGGCAGCAACAACCCATATAATTACAGTGGTATCGGTTATAACGGTAGTCCTAGCGAGCCACACAACTTGCAATACACCTTTGATTTTAAAACGATGCAATGGCTTGCGCCTATTCCGCTTGATGTTCCTAGCATGGATCATCGAGGGTTAATTTGCCACCAAGACCAATTACTGAGAGTGGGCGGTATGCTTAAGCAACAACAGGTTAGCGATCAAATCCTCTCAAGTGGATTAACGGGTAATCAAACTTGTACTCTGTAAGGAGTATAGAGTCTTATGTAATGTGATCTAGCTAACAATAAAACATCGATTTGATTGCCTCAATTAAAGATATATTTAAAATGCATGTATAAATTAAATGTATCTTTTGGAATCACTATGACATCTACTGACCTTGAGCAATTAAGCACTTTATCAATACCCGCTTTGATTGATCACCTTGAATCGACTCATCACCAGTATGTTCGTGAAACTGCGCCACTGTTAGTTGAGTACTCGCAAAAAATGGTACAAGCCCACGGCGAAGATCATGCTGAAATTAAACCATTAGCCACGCTAATCGGTGCACTAATCGCTGATTTAATGCCGCATTTAATGAAAGAAGAACAAATATTGTTTCCTGCAATGCGAAGACTGGCAGCAGGCGAAGAAGTGAATGGCTGTTTTGGTCATATTGGGAATCCAATTAATGCCATGGAGCACGAGCATGATCATGCTGGCACAGTTTTGCAGCAGTTAAGAGAGCTCACCAATAATTACCAAATCCCTGAAGGCGTTTGTAGCACATGGCAAAAATGCTACCGCACTTTGGCCGAGTTTGATGCGGACTTACAAGCTCATATTCATACTGAAAATGTATTATTGTTTCCAAAAGCGCTAGCTATTTAACTCTCATCATCTCTGATGAGTTGATAAAAACAAACCTATTTGATTCATCAAGTCCTTGGCTCTTGCTTCCCCCAGCAGAGCCATTTTTATGTCTTGAGGTTATTCAACTATAAGCATAAACAAGCCCTGCTAAGTGCTTGTAATAATCAAAACTACTCGAACAATGCAGGACTAGCTCTTAATCTAAAGTTCAGTTCACGCTAGCATTTTGTGACTCACTTTTTGCCCACTTTCGCCCTTGATGTGCCATACGATATAAAATAGGTAGCACAAACAGCGTCAACATTGTCGATGAAATAATGCCACCAATCACTACAGTAGCAATAGGTCGTTGTACTTCAGCACCTGTACCAATGTTTAGCGCCATGGGAACAAAGCCAAGCCCTGCCACTAATGCCGTCATTAATACAGGACGTAACCTAATCAATGCCCCGTCAATAATGGCATTCAGTAACTCGCCTTTCTCTTGATATAACTGCCGAATAAAGCTCAACAGCACTAAGCCATTAAGCACCGCCACACCAGATAATGCGATGAATCCAACACCAGCAGAAATAGATAACGGCATGTCTCTTAACCATAACGAAATAACACCACCTGTTAACGCAAGTGGGATCCCGGTAAAGACAATGGCAGCATCTCTTACCGAATTAAACGCCATAACTAACAAGCCTAAAATAAGCGCCAGCGTCAGAGGCACCACTATCAATAAACGTTGACTGGCTGATTCTAGTTGCTCAAATGTGCCACCATATTCCAACCAATAACCAGCCGGCAAATCCACTTGCTGACTAATTTGTTGTTTTGCTTCAGTGACGAATGAGCCTAAGTCACGACCACGCACGTTAGCTGTTACGACAATACGGCGTTTACCGTTCTCACGGCTGATTTGATTTGGAGATGGGGCGATATCTAATGTCGCTACTTCAGATAAAGGCACATACTGCCCCGGTGGCAGTACAATAGGTAACGCTTGTAAATTCTC
Organism: Shewanella sp. 10N.286.52.E4; assembly: GCF_041468785.1. NCBI lineage: Bacteria > Pseudomonadati > Pseudomonadota > Gammaproteobacteria > Alteromonadales > Shewanellaceae > Shewanella > Shewanella sp. 10N.286.52.E4. Next base: position 22,923 of record NZ_JBFRJJ010000039.1, on the reverse strand, counting down.
TACATCTTTACGAATATTTTCAGGTAAACGTTGAACAATCTTAAAGCGACGATCACCTTCAAAAATAAGCCCTGCCTCTTCACCACCGATGGCCGTTGCGACAAAATCTTGCAGCTCACTGACCGTTAAACCATAACGAGCTAACGCCATGCGATCAGGTTGAATTGACAACATTGGTAAACCCGTCACTTGCTCAACTTGAAGATCCGATGCGCCTTCAATTTGCTCTAACACTTCATGAATGGCATTGGCCGAGGTTAATAATTGCTGTAAATCATCACCAACCACTTTAATGCCTAAGTCAGCACGTACACCCGAAATGAGTTCGTTAAAACGCATTTCAATTGGCTGCGTCAGTTCAAAGTTATTACCAGGTTGACCAGAAACAGCATCGACAATATCGGCGGCAAGCGCATCATGGCTCATTTTCGGATTTGGCCATTCATTACGAGGTTTAAGCATAATGAAAGTATCAGCAATATTCGGCGGCATAGGGTCGTTCGCCACCTCTGGGGTTCCTATTTTAGAAAATACATTGAGTACTTGGGGGAAGTGTTTAATTCTATCCTCAAGCATCATTTGCATATCTACAGATTGCTCTAAACCTGTACCTGGAATGCGAATCGCCTGCAGCAAAATATCTTCTTCATTAAGCTGTGGAATAAACTCTGACCCCAGCGTAGTGGCTAACCAAATTGACAATGCCACCAAACCTACAGCTGCACTCAACACTAACCAGCGAAACTTCATCGCTACAATCAACAATGGTTTATACAAAGATTTACTTAAGGTAATAACCCGGCTTTCTTTTTCGCTAATCTTACCTGTCATAAACAAAGCAACAGCGGCAGGAACAAGCGTTAACGACAACACTAACGCTGCTAAAAGTGCCATCACAACGGTGGCAGCCATTGGGTGGAACATCTTACCTTCAACACCCGTAAGGCTGAATAGTGGAATATAAACGACGGTAATGATCAATACGCCAAATAAGCTTGGGCGAATAACTTCATTAGTTGCCTCATACACCAATTGTAAACGTTGTTTACGTGGCAATATATGCCCGCCATTTTGTGCCTGTGCTTGGCCTAATCGGCGAATGGCATTTTCGACAATAATCACCGCACCATCGACAATCAAGCCAAAATCCAATGCCCCTAAGCTCATCAGGTTTGCAGATACGCCAGCTTGCACCATGCCTGTCATTGTCGCTAACATTGCCAGCGGAATGACCGCAGCAGTGATGAGGGCTGCTCTTGCGTTGCCCAACAAAATGAATAGCACCACAATAACTAACAATGCACCTTCAACGAGATTTTTCTGAACTGTATATACCGCTTTATCAACCAAAGTCGTGCGATCGTATACTGCCTCAACTTTAATCCCATCAGGTAATGACGCTTTAACATCTTCCAGTCTTTCGGCCACAGCTAATGATACTTGGCGTGAGTTTTCGCCCACCAGCATCATTGCACTGCCTAATACGGTTTCTTTTCCGTCTCGAGTGGCGGCGCCAGTTCTTAACGCCTTACCAATGCCAACCTCTGCCACATCACTCATTAAGATTGGTGCGCTATCAATACGCTTAACAACAACCTGTTTAATATCGCTAATGGTTTTAAGCTGCCCGGCTGAACGAACTGTAAGTTGCTGTCCTTCGCGCTCAATATAACCTGCACCACGATTGCTGTTATTGCTTTGCAGCGCCATTTTGATATCGACAAAAGAAACCCCATAGGTCAACATTTTCAATGGTTGAGGCGTGATGTGATATTCCTTATCAAAGCCCCCTATGGTGTTGATTTCAGTCACTCCTTTCACTTGAGCTAATTGCGGTTTAATAATCCAGTCTTGGATTTCTCTTAGCGCTGTAGCATCGAAATCACTTCCATCAGCTTGTTTAGCATTCGACTTTGCTTCGATGGTGTACATAAAGATTTCGCCCAGACCAGTAGAAATAGGCCCCATTTCAGGCTCAATTCCAGCAGGTAAAGCCCCTTTTATGCCATTTAAACGCTCGCTAATTAGATTACGAGCAAAATAAAGGTCGGTGCCTTCATCAAATACGACTGTCACCTGCGATAATCCATATCGCGACAATGAACGAGTGTTAGACAAATTTGGAATACCCATCAGGGCATTTTCAATTGGATAGGTAATCCGTTGTTCGGTTTCTTGTGGTGAATAACCTGCAGCACGCGTGCTTATTTGCACTTGTACATTGGTAATATCTGGCACGGCATCAATCGGTAATTTCTGATAACTCCAAAGCCCAACAGCAACCAGCAATAAAGCTAGAAACATCATCATCCAGCGTCGATTAATCGCAAGACGTAAAACTGATTCAATCATATTTCGTCTCCTTTAATGAACGTGGGCAGCACTAGATTTTTCAAGATCCGCTTTAAGAAGAAAGCTCTTCTCAACGGCATATTCTTCACCTATAGAGATGCCAGATAACACCTCTGTTAGCTGGCTATCACTCTGGCCTAACTCAACAATCCGCTTTTCAAACCCTTCCTCATTACGGACAAACACCACTTGTTGACCCTCCATAACCTGAACAGCACGATTATCAATAACCATCGCCACAGGTTGCTGACTCAAAGTTAATTCACCTGACAACAAAGCGCCCACAGCCCATTGCCCTTGCTTATTGTCTAGTGGCGCACGAGCTAAGGTATAAGCTTGATTATTCGTTGAGTTGAGAAGATGTTTTATTGTTGAATTTACTTGCTGTTTATTCGCACTCGCAGTGTCTGACCCAATAACAAGCTGTTGACCAACTGACACTGAGGTTAATTGTCCAGGGAAGATCTGATACTCAACCCACAACTCACTGTCATCCATGATGCTAAGCAGCACATTATCTGTGGCGAGCTCGCCCACATTGGCATTTCTGGTGACTACGACACCCGATATCGGCGCTGTTATTGAGTAATGCTTTAAGCTTGCATTAGACTCAACTTTGGCAATCACTTGCCCTGCTTTTACATTGTCGCCTACGGCAAAATTAAACTCAGTAATAAGCCCTGAAAATCTTGCTCTCACTTGGCTTATAGCCGTTTCAGGTACGACAGTGCGGCCATATAAGGTTAATGTTTGTTTGATATCACCCGATTGAGCAGTTTGCGAAACGATCCCTGATAATGTGACTTGCTCCGCACTGATATGCACTTGGCCTTCTTCATGTTCATCGTGACCATGCTCGTCATGCCCGTGCTCATCATCTTTATGATCATTATGTGCTTGTTCATCTGAATGGTTTTCTGAGTGACTATCTGAATGTTCGTTTTTATGTTCATCATGCCCGTGAGCATCGTGTACTTGCTCATTAGCGTGATGTTCAGAATGCACATCTTGATGATCATGATCGCCTGATGCATAAGCTGGAACAGCAAACATAAAGACTGCCGCCACAGCAATATGAACCACAGAAAGGTTATTGAATGTTCTTAAGTTCATTTGGGGAATCCTTGGAAATCTTTAAAAAAGGTATGTTGAGAGGCGGGAAGAGGTTCAGCAATTAATTGCTCTATGTCCACGCCATAACGCAATGCAGAAGCTGCTGCCTCAATTAATGCTCGACGAGAAAAGAGTAATTCCTCTCGTGCAGTTAAGTAATCAAGGTAGCTATATAGTCCTTGCTCATAAGCCGTTTGCGTATCTTCTAGAGCCAAAGTTAGTGTAGGAATAATGCTAGATTGCAAACGATTGACCGTGACAATGGCTTGCTGCCTATTGGCATAAGCACGATATAATTGTGCATACAATTCTCGTAAGGCAATCTCTCTATTAATCAGCACTTCATCTTTTGCTGCTTGAGCCGAAATGACAGCGCCCGTATTTCGTTCACCACTGAACAAGGGCACACTGAACCCTGCCGAAAATGCCATATCGTTGGTTTGCTGCATTTGTTTTACGCCAACCGACCAACTGACATCAGTACTCGATTGCGATTGAACAAACCGTAATTCGGCTTCTTTTAGCTGAGCTTGAGTTAAATAAGCTTCGATTGCTGGGCTATATTTCACCTTTTCAAATAAAGGTGCTAATGCAACATCGTCGGTGAACTCAAATAAGCTGCCTTCAATGGTTTCATAGTTAACCTGAGTTTCTCCCCACATCATACTGAGTGCTAATTTTGCGTAATCAAGTTGATGTAAATGGGTTTCTGCAATCAGCCTGGTATTATAAACAGCCGCCTGTGCTCTTTTAACTTCAGCATCAGGAGTCACCCCCGCTTTAGCGCGTTGCTGCACCACCAATAACGTTTCTTCAGCAAGGCTCAATGCATCACCAGCAAGCTGCAACTTAGATTGCGCAGCTAACACATCAATATAGCGTCGTGTAGTTGTCGCAAGTATGCCAAGCCCTGCAATCTTTTGCTCAGCATCCAGTAACGCACGTTTTCTATTCACAATGCCTATGCGAGCATCTGATTTATCGCCAAGCTCTATTATCGATGATAACGACACTGTCGTTTCTGCACTATCAACAGCTTGAAAATCGCCAGAGCCAGCAATATTTTCAAGTTCTACGCCTAATTCGAACCCAGGCGAAAGCGCTTGTGTTTGCGCTTCACCTTCAAGCGCAAGTTGTCTGAATTGAAAAGTTTTCAAAGAAGGATGCTGTAATTGAACACGTTCAATTACAGTCAGTAGCGTCAATGATTCTGAAGCGGAGATCGGGCCAGTCGCGTATGAACTGGCAGAAACTAGCGCTGTTGTCCCTAATAAACAGCAAGCTATTTTTCTTAATAGAAAAGTACACCGTTTCGGGATGGTTATATTGTAAAACATCTGAGAATTAGCCTCGATTCAATACAAAAGATAAAACCTGCTGGCAATATGATTGATTAGAAAACACAGCAAGTTTTAGCAAATTCCGTAAAAAATTTGCTCATTTAAAAATGATTTTTGATTTAACGATTAAGCTTGGGGAGGGCGCAAAAAACTAAAGTAAGGAGCTTCTACTGCGTTGGAATTAAAGGTAAAAGCCAGGTAATCCGAATAGATATTGCCATGGTGTGCCATTGTGACTGGATGCATTAGCGTCATACAACAAGAACAGCAGTTACTGCTGCATTCAGCACAGTCATCGTCAGCATGACTGTCGGCAAGAAAAATATCATCACAAAGCTCGTCGTTCGCTAGCGAGTGTTCATCAACAAAGGTAGTGTCTACTGAAGAGACATCATTGATTACTGTGGTGAAAAGTTCGACATTAACAGCGCAATCTTTATGCTCAAGAGCACAGTTGTCGGCCATCGCAACAACAGACTGCATCGCAAAAATCAGAATCAACAACAAGCGCGCCAGCATAGCTGGAAACGTGATCATTGTGATTTTTACATCGCGATAAAAGCCTAACATTAATTCTTAGCTGCACCCTTTTTAGTGAACACATAATTAAATATATAGACCAACTAATAACATGTGTATCGCGCGAGTCTATGCTAAACCCCTTTAAAACACTACTGAGATTATTTGCTAATTGAATAGACTAGACTTAAAAAAACTAAAAACCTCGTTGAACGCACAATTTTATTCGATTAATTGGCGGATTTCTTGCAGCTGCTCAATTTCAAGATGCGGTAAAATATGTTGCGCCCTACCACCTTCATCAGCTTGAAGATTAAGCCAAAGACTTTGACAGCCTGCGTGTCTTGCGCCTAATACATCACTTATAGGATGATCGCCTATGTGCAATAGTTCATTGGTTTGGATATCTAAATGCTGACAACTAAGATCAAATAAATCGCTATAGGGTTTCATTCTTACCCCGTGTCCAGGATGAACCACAAACTCTAAGGCATCATTAAGCCCAACACGACGAGCGTCGACATTACCATTAGTAATACCAATTAATGGATACTGTTTGCCTAAGTCTGACAGTAAATTGAGAACACCATCATCAACGGTAAAGTCACTGCGATGAAAACAAAAACACTCTAAGCCTTGTTGCGCGCCTTGGCTTGCTTCAATTTCTGAATAATCCCATTGGATCAAAGCCTGCCTGAGGACTTCATAGCGCGCAGCTGTGGTGTCATGGGCCAGCTCACCATGCACAGCAATAACCTGTGCTTTTAGCTCACGCCATTGGGTTATTCCCCAGTTCGTCGGGGTGTTAAATTGCTCTTGCATAAATAGTGATAACGCAGATTCGGCTTTAATAATATGCGGTGCGTTATGGTACAAGGTATCGTCTAAATCAAAACTGATCGCCTTAAAAGGCCGCAGTCGTAAATATTGTTTCATTATTTCCCCTTGGCTTTTTTCGCTCTAGGATGAGCGCCATCGTAGACTTTTGCCAAGTGCTGAAAATCGAGACTGGTATAGATTTGCGTTGTGGATAAGTTAGCGTGTCCCAATAATTCTTGCACCGCTCTTAAATCTGCACTTGATTCAAGCATATGCGTTGCGAAGGAATGTCGCAATTTATGAGGGTGAACTTTTGCAGATAAAGCTTGCTCTTGGCCCCATTTATTCATTCTGAGCTGAATACTGCGATGAGATAAACGTTTGCCTTGCTGACTGACAAATAAGGCATCCCCCGCTTCGGCTTTAGCTAAATCAGCACGACACTCACACCAATTATTTATTGCCTGTATCGCCATTTTGCCAATAGGCACAACTCGCTGTTTACTGCCCTTACCCATCACTTTGACTTCATTTTGACTGAAATCGATATCTGCCACATCTAAACTCGCCAGCTCAGCTAAACGCAAACCGCTGGAATAAAATAACTCCATAATGGCTTTGTCACGCTTACTGAGTGGATCATCAGCATCAATATCTAACAAGTGCGTCACTGCATCTAAATCCATATTCTTAGGCAGTGGCTTTGCTTGCTTTGGTGCATTAAGTGTTTTGGCTGGGTTGGTTTTAATGGCTTGTTCACGGACTAAAAATTCAAAAAATTGCTTTAAAGACGATAAACATAACGATAATGAACGTGGGCTAAGTCCTTGTCGATGAAGCTTAGACAGCACGGCTTGCAATTGATCGCGGTTAACCGTTAGCCAGCCTTCATTACATTCATCGAGTGAAGCACCTTTAGGCTGCGAAAATATGATTTCAGCAGCGCGATGAATTTCATAAAGATAATTTCGTACGGTATGCGGCGAAAGCTGCCTTTCAGAATGAAGGTAGCGTTCAAATGCGGCTAGCCAACTGAGTTGATCCATGACACTGCCTCCAGTCATTGCTTAACAGAGCGTTGAGCTAGTCGGTTGCCAATTAGAATTTTGGCAACATATGATCCAATAGGTCTCTAATTTGTTGGAAAAAGAGATGATCCATATCAGGATGAAAATGGGCGGCATCAGCAGACGCTACGCCAAAAATAACTTGACCATTTTCATCTGATAATTTGGTCAGTGCTACCGAGCCCACCTCAGTGCCAAATAATCGTTTCGATTCAGATTGCGTTAAACGACCAAAGTAATAACCTTGCTGAATGCGTTGACGCCAAATCTTCGCCAATTCGCTATCGATATCATGCACGGTTATCAGCCTTACATGGGTAAAACCAAACTCGGCCTTTAACTTTCCAGATAAAACTTGTCTGAGCTGGCCTAAATCTTCACACTTTAAGATCTGCATCGATAAATCGCTATTAAAGCGAAATATCTTTTCATTCTCTGTGGCGATTTTCATTAAAGAAGTAATTTCTTCTTCAAGTTGAGTCACCCGTTCACGCAGCATTTCTTGACGACGCTCAACTAAGGACACCGAACCACGCTCATGATGAGAGAGTCTCATTGCCAACAATAATTCAGGATATCGATTGAAAAAATCAGGGTTATCCAGCAGGTATTCGCGGATCATTAACTCATCAATCGGTAAATCTTCCATTACTACATCAGTGCCTAAAGCTGCCGCCGATTGGGCATCTTCTGCTAATAATTTTTTGGTGTTGAATGCGTCGCTCATAACTGGATTTGTCCATCAAATACGTGTTCAGCTGGCCCAGTCATCCATAATGGTTTTCCTTCACCTTCCCAATTAATGGTTAGGCGGCCGCCAGGTAAATCCACTTTTACCTGTCTGTCTAATTTATTTTGTAATATGCCAACTGCAACTGCTGCGCAAGCACCTGTGCCACAAGCGAGTGTTTCCGCTGCGCCGCGCTCATAGACTCTTAATTTTATATGGCCACGATCCACAACCTGCATAAAGCCCACATTCACTCCCTTAGGGAAGCGTTCATGCTTAGTCAGCATTGGACCAATTTCTTCGACCTCTGCAGTGTCAACGTCATCTACATCAAGTACACAATGCGGATTGCCCATTGAAATAGCACCACACAAAAACGTTTGTTTAGGGGTTTGCAATAAATAGGTTTTTTCAGGACGTTTGGCGCGAAAGGGAATTTTCCCCGGCTCTGTCACAGGTACACCCATATTCACGGTCACAGTACCATCACGCTCAAGTCGTAACGTCATTTTGCCTGAGCTAGTGCTGACGCGAATTTTATACTTGTTGATTAAGCCTTTATTACGCACGAAACGCGCAAAGCAACGTGCACCATTGCCACATTGCTCTACTTCACCGCCATCGGCATTAAAAATTCGATAATGGAAATCTAAATCTGGGTCGTAAGGAGGCTCAACTAACAATAGCTGATCAAAACCAATACCGAAATTTCGGTCAGCTAAACGGCGAATTTGATCTGGCGAAAAAAACACATTCTGTGTTACGCCATCAACCACCATAAAATCATTACCCAGCCCATGCATCTTGGTGAATTGGATCAAAAGAGTTTCCCTTATCGAACTAAAAAATAAACCTAATAAAATCAGTTAACCTTATTAAGGCGGTAAATGCTATTAAAGGCTGTGAATACCGTTAAGGCAGTAAATGCTCACCTTGCCACAATTGCTCAAGCTTTTCACGCTCACGGATCACTTGGTTTTGATCTTTATCGACCATGACCTCTGCCGCTCTTGGACGTGAATTATAATTTGATGCCATTACAAAACCATAAGCACCGCTTGAACGCACCGCTAATAAGTCACCCGCTTGTACATTGAGCTGACGGTTTTTACCTAAAAAGTCACCGGTTTCGCACACTGGACCTACAACGTCATAGTCAAAACTCGGTGCATCAGTTAATTGTACCGGAATGATATTTTGCCATGCACTGTAAAGCGCTGGGCGGATTAAATCATTCATTGCACCGTCAACAATCGCAAAACGCTTATCGCTGTTTTCTTTCAGTGATAACACTTCAGTGACAAAAATACCTGCATTGGCTGCAATCGCACGGCCTGGTTCAAAAATCAATTTAAGTGGACGGTCGCCTAAACGCTCAAGTAACGCAGCGGCATACACATCTGGATGTGGCGGCGTTTCATCATCATAAGGGACACCTAAGCCACCACCAACATCAAAATGATGAATTTCAATACCATTGGCTGCTAAACGATCAATTAAGGCTAGCATTCGGTCCATGGCATCTAAAAATGGCTGCATTTCAGTTAACTGTGAACCAATATGACAATCCACGCCTTTAACGGCTAAGTTCGGTAACGCATGTGCACGAGCAAAAACCTGCTCAGCTTCGTCCATCGCAATACCAAATTTGTTCTCTTTAAGGCCGGTAGATATATAAGGATGTGTGCCTGCATCAACATCAGGATTAACCCTCAGTGAAACAGGGGCTACTTTTCCTAGCTTTCCTGCTACCTCATTTAATAATTCAAGTTCAGCGCTTGATTCAACATTGAAACAATAAATACCGGTATTCAGTGCTTGTTCCATTTCAGCTGTTGTTTTGCCCACACCTGAAAACACCACTTTTTTAGGGTCGCCGCCAGCGGCAATAACACGTGCAAGTTCACCACCTGAGACAATATCAAAACCACTGCCTAAACGTGCAAGTACATTTAATACTGCCAGATTCGAGTTTGCTTTAACCGCATAACAGACAAGGTGTGGGTGATTGGCTACTGCATTATCAAATGCATTCCAATGACGCTCTAACGTCGCACGTGAATAAATATATAACGGCGTGCCGTGGGTACGGGCAAGTTCAGCAACAGAACAGTCTTCAGCAAAAAGTTGATCCTGTTGATAATTAAAATAATCCAAAATGCGCTTCCTTTAATATTGTTCTATTTTTGTGTCGACTCTTGAGACTGCTCTTGAGTTTTTTGTTGGGTTTGTTCACTAGTCGGCTCTTGCGATTTTCGCTCTTCCTGATTGGTTTCAACTTCAGGAGATTTGTATAACGGGCCTTTTTGTCCGCAGCCAATAATCGATAGGCTAGCAAGCATTACTAATAAAAACAGTCTCATTTTTCTCAACATCTATGCATATGGGGAGTTATAGCCTTATAATCGCATTCATAACCTAGGAAGTACAAGGATAGAAATACATGGCTATGACAGATACAGAATTTCATCAGTTGGCGGATGAGATGTTCGGCAAGATTGAAAACGCCATCGAAGCGGCTATTGATGAACAAGATGCCGATGTCGATATCTTCGCAAGCGGTAATGTATTGCAGTTAGAATTTGAAGATGGTTCGCAAATTGTCATCAACAAGCAAGAGCCTTTACATGAGTTATGGATAGCTAGCCGCACTGGTGGTTACCATTTCGCGTTTGTTGACGGCAAATGGTTTGATGAGCGTAACAATAGTGAGTTCATGCCTTTTGTTATCGACGCGATTACAAAGCAAAGCGGCATTGCGCTATCTATTTAACACCATCGACTTGATGATGCTAAATAAGAATGAATTGAGCTTAAATATCTGAGCTCAATTCGTTCATTGCAATACCAAAAGGTACGACATTCAATTCACCGTCAATCCGTTCCAATTTAAAAAATTGCGGCATATTAAAATAGTGCAGTGATGACTCATCTCGCTCAAAAGCAAAGCTGTGACTTTCTTTTTCAACTAATTCTTTCATCGACATATCATCAAATATCTGATGTTTTAATTGATTGAGTTCATCAATGATAAACACATCAAGCGCATCCGGTCGTTGCCTTAAAAAATACTGTTTCGCGCCTTTGGAAATATAAAGTTTAATTACACTAGGGATACTGCGGTAAGGATCTTTTTTTAATACTGCCACTGGCGCCGTCAACTCAGGCTTTTTAAATCGCTCTACTTTTATTGGCGCGACTTTGACGTCATCGCCTTTGAGTTCCTTATATACCATCCCCATTGAATTGAAGAATAACCCAAAGCGTTTATGTGATAACTGTATAGGGTGCATCAAGGCTGAGGACTCTCTTGCTTCATGACAATATTTTACACACAGAGTAAATACTGCCAATAACGCATCGTTGATTTGTTTTTTTAATCGTTCTGCGCAATTAACCACTTGAATATCAACTTGCTCAGGCGTGCCTTTTAAGCCTAAAGCGATAAACGCTAGGGCTTCTAGTAAACCTTGTTCGCCTTTAAAACGATGACATTGCCATTCGCCCCAGCTATTGAGGCAAATTAAATCAATCGTAGACAGCATGTTTTGTTGCTTTTTACCTAAGGAAAACACATTGCCATTCATATAATCGATCATGATTTCTTGGCCTTGCCATTTTAATGTGGGATCGCCATCCACATTGGCAACGACAATGACTTTTTTGTAAAAATACGGCTGGCACAATTCGGCTTTGGAAACTTTATTGGTTGTCGCTAATAAAGGCACTAAGCGACTGGCCAGGTCGGTTAACGCACTCGAGCGGTGCTTTTTACGGCCATACTCTTGCCATTGTGTGTCGGCTGCAGAAATCCCATTCATCGCTGACCAAGCAATCAATGCGGTGGGCGTATCTGCTTTGATAATAGATGACTCTCCAAGCAGCTGACCTGACTTTAATGGTTGTCGATAAAGGTAATAGCGCGACTCTTTGAGGCTATGAATAATGGTCATATTCGGTTCAAACACCGAACGACTCCATAGCTTGTTTAAAGGCAATAATTGATGCTCGTCATCACTAAAGTAAGTATGGAGTTTACGCGCCAGCATGCCGAGTTCTTCAACTCTAAAGCGATCACTCAATGCTTGTTTTGAGGCAAACTCTAAAAGGGTGCGATAACTGATTAATAGCAGTTCATTGAGCTGTTTGTTAAACCACTTTAATTGACCTGAATGCCAATGTTGGCTGTTGTCTAAGGTTTCTAATAAACTTGGTGGCCAGTTCCAGTCATTAACTAATTGCTGCATTTTATTGCGTCGCCAATCATTGCCGACACACGCATTGGTTAAATTCACACCACATTTAAGATAAAAGCAACGTCGGACAATTTCTAAACGCCTGATATCACGCTTAGCTAATAAGTAGCTTTCAATACGTTGGTATAAAATAAGGTAAGCGTCATTAGATTCAGAAAAATCACCTTGCTCACATTGTTGCCAAATTTGCGCAGTAATGAAATGAGACTCTGGATAATCAGCAGCATACGTTTCTAACAACAATACTTTAAGCAGCGCTTTATGGGGTTTGTTTAAGCCTTTATACAATTGCCATAAGGACGCACCAAAATACTCAGTTGCTGGCATGGATTGCACGTCGCCTAAAAATAATACCGATTCATCTTGATTAGACTTAGGCCACCATCCAACGGTTTTTCCCGCCAAACGTATGTGGGAGCGATAAAATTCTTCTAACAATAACCAATGCTGGGTACTGCCGCTATGTTCTTCACCTAACGAGCTATAACAGTTTTCAAAGGCACTGCACTCGCGAAATTGTAATGGGTGAACCAGATAAAAGTTAACTTCAAAGTCTAAAGAGGCAAACCATTGAGTCAATGCTGTGGTTTTCTCGGTAATTAAGGTTAAATCTGCATTGCTCAAGTTGGCCTTATACACTAGCCATACATCAACATCACTTTTAGGATTTTGACCAAAACTTGCCGTGCTGCCCATGGCATAAACGCCTTCAAAAGAACAAGGTTCTGCGGCGTTTGAAGTCAGTTTAGGCAAGTTAAAAACATCACATGCCGAAAGTGATTTTGTAGAATCCTGGTACTGATTGATACCGAATGGCGTTAATGCTGAATTGCCACCAGGCAATTGCGGGTGATGATGCTGAATAAGGTAAGCAATGAGATCAAACAGGTTTTGCTGTTTTGGTGACAACAGAGATTGAGCTCGTTCATAGCGAACGAGATTAAGTTGGTTGGCAATTTCAGCTGAGCGAGGCACTTTTTCTATCAAGGCTTCCATCCTTGTACTATCACCTTACGACTTATTCACACACACATTTAAGTAAATACTTGCTTAAATTAGGGATAAATTCATTAGCAATAACTTGTTCATGGTATCACTTTTATTTAAATACGCCAGTAAATGAGATCTACGTCACAAAAAAAAGATGTGCATAGTTCAAACAATCGCTATCGGTTTGTTACATAAGCCCACAGGCAATGTTAGCATTGTCGCAATTAAGTCTATCGATGGAACTCTCTAGCATGTCTCAAAATGTTATTCGTATCGCTACTCGTAAAAGTCCACTGGCTATGTGGCAAGCTGAATTCGTTAAAGCTGAACTTGAACGTATTCATTCAGGTTTAACGGTTGAACTTTTGCCAATGAGCACTAAAGGAGACGTTATTTTAGATACGCCTCTTGCTAAAGTGGGTGGTAAAGGTTTATTTGTTAAAGAGCTTGAAGTTGCCATGCTTGAAGATCGCGCAGATATCGCTGTGCATTCAATGAAAGATGTGCCAGTAGATTTCCCTGAAGGGTTAGGTTTACAAGTTATTTGTGAACGTGAAGATCCACGTGATGCATTCGTATCTAATACCTACAAAACAATTGCAGAATTACCGCAAGGTGCTGTAGTAGGTACTTCTAGTTTACGTCGTCAATGCCAAATTCGCGCAGCCCGCCCAGATCTTGTCATCAAAGACTTACGCGGCAATGTAGGTACACGTTTAGCTAAACTAGACAGTGGCGATTACGATGCCATTATCCTTGCAGCAGCTGGACTTATTCGTCTTAAATTAGATGAGCGTATTGCTAGCTTTATTTCTGCAGAAGATTCACTACCAGCTAACGGTCAAGGTGCTGTAGGTATTGAATGCCGTATGAATGACGAACGTGTTAAAGCTCTTCTTGCTCCACTTGAGCATTTAGAAACTCGTTACCGCGTACTTGCTGAGCGTGCTATGAACACTCGCCTTGAAGGTGGTTGTCAGGTGCCAATCGGTGCTTATGCTGAAATCGAAGGTGATACCTTAAGCTTACGTGGCTTAGTGGGTAACCCTGATGGTAGTCAAGTCATTGAAGGCGCTGTATCTGGACTTAAAACTGATGCTGTTGCACTAGGTGAAGCACTAGCTGAAGATTTACTAAGCCGTGGCGCAAAAACTATTTTAGACGCTGTTTACAACAAGTAATCAGGCAAAGTCAAAATATGAAAGTCTTGCTAACGCGCCCAGAAGGGCGCAATCAAGCGATGGCTGAGCAGCTTAAAAATAAAGGCGTCGACTTTATTGTCACGCCTTTATTAGCTGTTGCTGCAACACTCTCCCCTATTGAGACCCAACAACTCTCTCAAGCTGACAGTATTATTTTTATCAGCACCAATGCAGTTCATTTTGCCGCTCAATCACTTAAAGGTCAGTTTCCAAATTGCCGCTACTACGCTGTCGGTCAAGCGACTGCTGATGCATTAATCCAATACAATATTCAAGCTGAAGTCGCCCCTGAAAACAGCCAAGATAGTGAAGGATTACTCTCACTTTCGTCACTTGCTGAGATCCAACATCAGCGAATTATCATCGTCAGAGGGGTTGGTGGTAGAGAAACCATCGCAGAAAAATTAACCTTAAGACAAGCTAAAGTTAACTATTGGGAAGTTTACCAAAGAGTTATGCCAAAGCTTGATGCACAAAGCGTTTGCAGCCACTGGCAGGCAGCCCAAATTGACACAATTGTGGTCACCAGCGGCGAAGTCCTTGTTAATCTAATTAATCTTGTGCCAAAAGAGTTATTTGCATGGTTGCAATCATGTCATATCATAGTCCCAAGTCACCGAGTGGAACAAAGGGCAAAAACAGCAGGACTTTGTCACGTCACTAATGCTAATGGCGCGAATACTCAAGCTGTTTTACAAGCGTTATCTCTTTAATCATTAAAGCAAAGTCTGTTATTTGCGATCTTGTTTAATCCTGCCAGACTTGTACCCTATCACTCGATATTTATGTCGCGCAGTAAATGGTCGCACTAGTAAATAGCCACACTAGGCACTCAAGGACAGCTCATGGAAAACAATAAGCAAGACTCAAGTCAATTAAATACCAAGGATTCAACCGCTGAATCAGTGAATAATGAGGCTGAGTCTTCAACTGAACTTGAAACCAGTACAACTCCAAGTACTAAGCAAACTGCTCAATCAACTACCCCCTCATCAACTAAGATCGTCGATACTGAAAGCCATAGTGATAGTGACGATGCAGCGTCTACTTCAAATAGAAAAAGTTCGTGGTGGGTAAGATTGAGCATTTTATTATGCCTCATCATTGCACTCGCTGGCATTGGCATTAGTTACCTGTTGCTCGTTGAACTTGAAAGCCAAAAAATTGAACTGCAAACTCAAAATCAACAGACTCAAGCTATCAGCAATGAAGTGACTGAAGCCCTAATAGAGCCCAAAAGACGTATCGCTGAGTTAGAAATACAACAGCAAAATGATAGCTTGGCTTACCAGCAGCAAAATCAACTGGCTAAATCACATCAACAATTACAAGAGCGTGTGGCCACTATTGCTCAACGCAATCCAAACCATTGGATGGCATCGGAAGCTGAATACTTAGTCCGTATGGCGGGAAGAAAGCTATGGCTTGAAAATGACCCTAAAACAGCGGCCAGCCTATTAAGTTCTGCGGATGACCGTATTGAAGCAATGAAAGACCCTGCACTGCTACCTATACGCCGAGCTCTTGCCCACGACTTAGCCAAAACCAATGCGATTAAAACCACAGATGTAGCCGGTACTATCTATACTATCGATAGCATTTTAATCCAGCTGGATAGCTTGCCGTTAAACCGCGCTAAAGCGCAGTCAGCAGAAGACTTGGCAGAGCAGCATGTAATGACGGATTCGTTAGATGATTGGCAAAGTAACCTTGCTAAAACCTGGCACTCAGTCACCGATGGGTTCATTACTATTCGTAAACGCACCACAGATTTAGAGCCGTTACTGGCGCCAGATCAACAATGGTACTTAATTGAGAATATTCGCAATAAACTCTTACAGGCGCAGCTTGCTTTATACCAACATGATGAAGTGAACTACCGACAATCAATTGGGTTTGCTCGAACTTGGATTCAACAATATTTTGATTTAGAAGAAACCAAAACCCAAGAAGCAATGACAGCGTTAGATGCGTTAATCACTGTCAAAATTGAGCAAGTTAAACATACCAATTTTGAGTCAACTCGATTGTTACAACAACTGATTACCTTTGGCTCATTGGTTCCAACTGAGGAACCGCAGTTATGATTAAAGTTCTGGCCTATGTCATCATCATTTTAATTGGTTTTTGTATTAGTCCGTTTATTATCGGAAATACAGGTTACGTATACATTGCTGCTGGTGAATATCAAATTGAAACCAGTTTAGTATTTGGCCTACTGGGCTTAGTATTGTTTTACTGCGCATTACAGTTAGTAGAATGGCTGATTATTTTCTTACTTAATGTGATCATTAATAGCCGGTATTTACCTGAAAGATGGCGCAGAGAAGCAGCTAAAAAATATACCCTTCAAGGCGCACTCGCACTGGCTGAAGAAGATTGGCCAAACGCAGAAAAAGCCATGGCAAAAGGTGCAGCAAAAGGCGAACTACCAGCTTTAAATCTTTTTGCTGCCGCAAGAGCTGCTCATCATCAGCTTAATACTGACGCCCGTGATAAATATTTAGCCGAGGCCGCAAAAGATCCATTAACTAAAACAGCGGTCAACACCTCGAAAACGCGCTACTTAATTCAACAAGGGAATCTCGCCGAAGCCAGAGCAGAGCTCGATTCATTAAACCCAACAAGTAAAAGTAAAACACCAGTATTGAAGCTAGCGCTAGACCTTTATCAGTTGCAACAAGACTGGCAAGCCTTAAAAATTCTATTACCCGCTATTCGCAAACGCCAAATAGTGTCAGAGCAACAATGTACTGATGTTGAGCATTTAACCAATACAGCATTGTTAAATGCGGCAACAGAAGCCAACGAACAAGAATTGGAGAAGAGTTGGCATTGGTTGAGTAAAGCGGAAAGAAACCAAGCTAAACTGATTGCGATATACGCTCGCGGTCTATGCCAATACGATAGAAAAAAAGATGCTTTAAAGCTCATAACTAAGAGTCTTAAAGCAGAACCTGATCCTGCAATACTGTCTGTATTACCTTTAATCCTTGATTCAGAAGATGAAGATGTTAGAAAGTTATTGCTGCGTTTTGAGCAAACACACGAACATGATGCTGAATATCAAATATGTATGGCTAAATTAGCTCAGCAAAAACGCGATACTAAATCAGCTAAAAAACATTGGTTACAGGTTTGCGAGATCGTCCCAAAACGTGAAAATTGGTTAGCACTCGCTCAAATTCAAGAGCAGCTTGGCGAAAATACAGCTGCATTACAAAGCTATCGCAAAGCAGCTAATTCTACTGAATAATATTCAGCAAACCGAATATTTAACTAAACAAAAAACCTGTCATTGGCAGGTTTTTTTATATCTATATCGATCTAAACCCTCGTTTGAATCGTATAAATTCTCCTCTAATTCAGCAAATTGTTCTCTTCATACTTTATTATTAAATCTGTAACAATTTCGACTAATTACTCAGTAATGTTGATTTAACAAGTAAAAATTAATTTTAATATCTTTTCATTACCTTAGTGGTAATTCCACCGAGGTCAAAAAATTGACCACCGGTACATATAACGCTAAAATTGTTATATTGCGGTTAATGTTTCTCGCTGATTTTATAACGACAAATATAGCAATGTGATTTTTTATGCAGCAAATGTAAATACATTGCTAAATAGGGTTTTGGAGTTAAATATGAGTTCTGTTGTAACGAATAAAAATGGTGTTTTGAGTTCAGCTAATGGTGATATCTCGCTTACCATCAATGACCAAACAAAAAGTATTCTTCCTGGGGAAGCAATTCCTGCTGGAGCAGAACTCCATTTTGCAGATGGCTTGGCATTCGTAGTCACGTTTGATGACGGCACTATTTTAAATGGTGATGACGTCAATACAGAGCAAACCGATACTAGTACAACAGATGATTCAGTAGCTCAATTTTCAACGGATATGAGTCCTGAAGAACTCGCTGAGATTGAAGCCCTACAAGCACTTATTCTTTCAGGTGAAGACCCAACCGAAGAATTACCAGAAACAGCAGCTGGCGAATCATTAGGAAACCAAGGCGGAAGCGACTTTGCTTCACTTGCCCGTGAAGGTTCAGAAACCATTGCCACCGCAGGCTTTGATACATCATTCGATGCACCTGAAACATTAACTGCCAACCTGTCTTTAGGTGATGATGGCGTTAATGCGTTAAATAATAATAATTTCAATATTGCTCAATTTACTGACAACTTCGTTAACGGTGTTTCATTCACGACTTCATCAGGGCTATCTGGCTTTACTGGTGATTTTGGTGAACCAGGTTCATTTGCTTATCTACCCGGAGATACCATTACCTTTATGGTAGGTGGCGTTACCATTGCGACCTTTAGTGCAGATGTTATTCAAGGTGATATTTTATTCTTGCAAGATATTGCTGGGACTTTATTATCTGACACCAATATGGATTACGTTGAGAACATGGCTATCTTCTTACAGGCCTTGGACAACGATCTCACCGATGGTGTCGATGACGGTGTACTCAACACCAATAGTTTAATCAATATTGATGATAGCTACGCAACCAATATAAATATCCTTCTTTCTGTTCATGAAGCATTAGCAAATTATATCGATCCTACTACAGGTCAGCCTCTCAATATCGCTACCGCTGGTAAAGAAATGATTTCTCAAGTGCTTGCTGAACTTGGGATTATTTTTACTCGTGATACTGAGCGCCAGGAAAGCGAACAGAACTTATTCGAATCAATCGCAATGGAGCACGTTGCAGATACCATTGATGAACTTGCTGGTGATAGAACACCTGATGAGCACGATGCACGCACAGTCGACATTTTAGAAGTACCAGGTGGATTAATCACCTATAACTATAACGAATTAGACGGCCAAATCACTTTCTCTGCCAATGATTTACTTGAAGGTGCCGTAGGTCAGCAAGTTATTGACCAAAACCTATTAGTGAGCAATGTTAGACTAAGCGCCGCATTTGAAGATATTGGGACTTTACAAGACCTAGGTGACGGTAACTTTGTCATAATATTAAACGAAGGCATTACTCAATACGACCTGGAAGGGTTAAGTATTGATTACCGCGTCGAAGATTGGACAGTATTCAGAGACGTCACTTCATCCACTCAAGACCAATACAAATCGCATTTATCTGCTGAAATCCCAGATGTACTCGAAGATGTCGGTTTTAACCAGTTTACTTTAAACAGTGAACTGACTTTTGACGATGACCAGGCTCTGTCGATTACCTTTACCAGCGAGTTATTAAGTGAGCAGCTAGGTTACCCTATTGCGGAGTATGCTGACGACTACTTAGTTCCTTTAGAGTATTCCAATGATGGTGGCCTAACTTGGCAAACTATGACCATTACAGGTATAGATACCAGTGGTGACTTAGCGAGACCTATCTTTGGTTTCACCCTTGAAGCGGGTAATGATAGTGTAATGATCCGCGTCCCTATTTTTGATGACGCTATTATTGAGCCTACCGAATATTTCAATGCTGTTGTTACTGGTGAGAACGTCTACGATGAAGAGCTAGAATTTGCCATTTTTGATAATGATGGTGAAGGCTCTAATTTACCGGTAGTTGATATTGATTATGCTGTTGTAGTTGAAGGTATGGAGTTTGCTTTATTCACCCTCACCTTGAGCGAACCTAGTACTGAAACTATTACTCTTGATTACAGCTCAGAAGAACTGACCGCTTTATTTGGTGAAGATTTTACCAATGTCAGTGGCACAATCACTTTCCTTCCTGGCGAGACAACCGCTTATATTACTGTACCTATTACCGATGATTTAATTGTTGAAGACAGCCCTGAATTTGCGCTAATTAACTTATCTAATGTCACCAATGCTGTTTTAGGTGATACCCAAGCAACTTTGCGTATTTATGACAATGACTTACCTGATAATACCGCTATCGCGTTAGATATCGATCCTGTTACAGGTGATAACATACTTACACCAGATGAAAGCACAGGCACAGTGACCATTACTGGTACTGTAACCGCCGATGCTTCCATCACTACTGGTATTATCATGCTGACCATAAATGGTCAGGAATACCAAGCGATCATGCAATCTGACGGGACATTCTCTGTCGAAGTCGATGCTGCAGATTTAGTCAATGATGTTGATACAATTATTGAAGGTATTGTTTACGGTTATGGTACTGATGGAGCCAAAGGCACTGCTACAGCAACTGAAGATTACGACATCCCAACCGAAGCGCAAAATGATGCAATCATCATCGCAGAAGACACGGTTGCAGAAGGCAACGTATTAGATAACGATTCAGACACTGACGATGTTTTAAGTGTTATCGGCTTTGAAGTTAATGGCGAAACCTATAATGCTGGTGACTCAGTCACTTTAGAAGAAGGTGTGTTGGTTTTAAATAGCGATGGTAGCTATTCATTTACACCTAATGCGGATTGGAATGGCCAAGTTCCTGTTATTACGTACACTACTAATACCGATGTCACTGCAACACTGACCATTGAAGTAACGCCTATTGCTGATGGCGCTCCTGGTGTGGTTATTAATACTGATACCAATAACGATGGCATTATCAGCGAAGAAGAATTAGCAGGTAATACTGAAGTTTCTGTAACGATTGATCTAACAACAACTGGTGCACAGCCTGGTGATACCTTAGTTGTTAACGGTCAGGAAATTATTCTAACCCAAGAAGATATTGATAATGGTTCAATAGATTTAACACTGCCAGCCCCTGCTGAAGGTGAAACCATTGAAGTAGTAGCAACCATTATTGATAGTGCCGGTAATATAAGTCCTGAAGGTTCCGATAGTGCATTACTAGATACCGTCCCTCCAGTGATTACCGTTGTCGCTCCAGATAATAGTAATGATGATACGCCAACTATTACAGGTTCAACAGATGCTGAACCAGGTAGTACTGTCACTATCGTTGTCACTGACAGTGAAGGCAATGAGCAAGTACTCGAAGCCATTGTTGATGAAGATGGAAATTACCAAGTTGACGTAGCACAACCTTTGGCTGATGGTGATTACACTGTTGTTGCAGAAGTCACTGATCCTGCAGGTAATACAGCTACAGATAACGACGATGGTCAAATAGACACTATCGCTCCCGTTATTACTGTAAATGCACCTGATAATAACATCGACACTACTCCAACAATTACGGGGACAACTGATGCTGCTCCGGGAAGCACGGTTACGCTTACGATTACTGACAACGAAGGTAACGAACAAATCTTAGAGGCGATTGTTAACCCTGACGGTAGTTACGAGGTTGATGTAGCAGAGCCATTAGCTGAAGGCGAATATAACGTAGTCGCGGTTGTTACAGACCCTGCTGGCAACTCTGCAAGTGCTAATGACACTGGAGATATAGACACGACAGCTCCAGAGATCACCGTGAGTGCACCTGATAATTCAGCTGATACGACACCAACGATTACTGGTACGACAGATGCAGAACCAGGCAGTACAGTCACAATTATTGTCACTGACAGTGCAGGCCAAGAACAAATAATCGAAACCATTGTAAACCCAGATGGTACTTATAGCGTTGAGGTTCCTTTACCATTAGCCGAAGGCGATTACACTGCTGTAGCTGGCGTTTCCGATAGTGCTGGTAATGGTGCCTTTGCAGAAGACAACGGCGATATAGATCTAACGCCACCAACTATCACTGTTAGCACTCCTGATGATGCAAGTGATAATACTCCTCTAATCACTGGAACAACTGATGCAACTCCAGGCAGTACCGTTACTTTAGTTGTAACTGATAGCGATGGCGTTGAGCAAACCATTGAAGCAATTGTGGAGTCTGATGGCAGCTATCAAGTTGAAGTTCCGAATGAACTGTCAGAAGGCGATTACTCTGTAATAGCCGAAGTGACTGATCTTGCTGGAAATACAGCAACTGCAAATGATACTGGTGAAATTGATGCTATTGACGGTGCCCTATCGGTCGATCTGATCATTGATGCCTCTAACCAAGGTGACATCACAGGTACGTCGCAAGATATTCCAACAGGTGGCACAGTCACCTTAGTTATCAGCGATGCTGCAGGCAATGAAATCACTATCGAAAACATTGCAGTAAACGCTGATGGCACTTACTCAGTTGATGATGTGGACTTATCGACATTAGTTGATGGCGAAATCACCGTGGTTGCGACAGCAACCGATTCAAACGGTAATGCCCTGTCAGCCAATGACACTGAAGATTTAAATGCAGTCAATGCTGAATTAACAGTCGATCTAGTTATCGACGGGTCTAACCAAGGTGACATCACAGGTACGTCACAAGATATTCCTGCTGGCGGCACAGTCACGCTAACCCTGACTGATAGCGCTGGTAACACCATTGTTATCGAAGATGTCATTATCAATGCTGATGGCACTTACTCAGTTGATGATGTCGACTTATCTGCTTTAGTAGACGGTGATATTACTATTGTCGCCTCAGCTGTCGACCAAAACGGTCAAACCGTCACGGATGCTGACACCGACAACATGGATGCGACACCAGGTTCTATTGATGTAGCGCTGACCATCAATGACGGCGC
>NZ_JBFRJJ010000038.1:15758-55270 GCF_041468785.1 Shewanella sp. 10N.286.52.E4 | reverse complement strand
CCGCCCCTACGAAATTGCTCTTAACAGCGAGCAAGCCTCACGCTTATTCGAAAATAGCTAACGCTTTAGAAAGGCCATCCATGGCCAACTAAAGCTAGCCTGACGTCCTGTCAGGCTTACGCTATTTTCTTCAACACATTTCAGCAATTTCAATGGGGAACATTGAGCCTGCAAGTTCGCTTGTTGTTCTTAATTTTTAGGAAGTTATTTGTATTTATTATGCTTTTGATCTTTTTTGAATGTTCGATTTGAATTGAGGTAAGCAAAAAAATCGCGTGAGTCCAGACATGGATGTCTGGCTAGCTTTCGAGGGGAAGGGACGCCCCATCGGAAGCGTTAGTGATTTTTGTAGCTTACTGAAGCAGCCTACAAACAAAGGCTAAAGCTGGATAATTCTCCGTTGGAAATTTTGCTGTTTAAATTTCGCCGGAGCTGCGGGGTGTTCTAAGAGGGAGTCGCAGTTCACTCCCTTTTAGTCTGGGGTGGGCGAAGCGCCACGAATTTGAGCTACTCCAAGATGACCTCGCCAATAAAAATCTGAGTAAAAACATTGAATTAATTGCATGCTTTGTATTAAAGTAAATCCACTTAAGGACAGAGTTGGGTAGCCTCGAAACAATCATCGAGTACACCATTTACGGAAGAAAAAGCCATTTAATAACATGTGCCATCAAACTCCCTTGTAAAGTTTACTCTAATCCAACTAATTAATTGTAATTCAAAGGAGTCTATCGTTGAAACTACCAATATTAATTTATTTTTGCGTAATTTTATCTGGTTGTACGATTACCGATTACCAAAGTAATTTAAGTAAAACGACAAACTGTATAAATGATTTTTCTCAGGTAAGTTATAAAAATATTAATGTGGATTCTACCCTAAAAGACGAAATAGGAAGTAAAGATAGCCAATGCATTAATAACCACGATGGTAAAATGTATATCAGTGGCTATAAAGTAAAAACTTCTGAGAAGTTTATTTCTATCATTGTGCACCCTAATTTAGGTCCGAGTAAGTCTACTTTCTTTTTACCTCAATTATTGGCTTTAGATGAAAATAATAACCCTTCAATTGTTAAAGAATTATTTGTCATCAAAGGAAGCCAGATAATGCATGGTTCTATGTATGAGTATTTTTACGATGTTTCACGCGAAAAAACGAATAATTTTGTTATAACAACTGACATCAGTTTAATGGGCAAACTTTTTGATTATGAGCATTTAAGTAGTTATGATAATCATACAATAATTTATTCAAAGATTCCTTATGCTGCGGGCAGTGATATTGAAGTTAAACTATTGTCTAATTTGCCTTTTTGAACACAACCACCTCAACTTGAGCTAAAACTGAAAACGCTAATCGCTTGGTTTAATTCCAAGTCGATTAGCGTTTTTTTGTTGCCGTTATCGTTTCAAAAGTGTTTTCCAATTCCTTTCAAACGATAACAGTCCTCTCTAGCAATAACCGTTCGATTAAACTTCTTTACCTAAATGCTTGTACAGACTTTGGTAATCTGCACTGTCAGCCATTAGCTGTTGATGGTTGCCACTGTCAGTGATTTGTCCGTTATGAATCATATGAATACAATCCATTTCGGCCATAGCGGTTAAACGATGGCTTATCATTAACATGGTTTTACCTTTTGCTAAGGTAAATAATAAACGTAAGATTTCACGTTCTGTGCGTTTATCCAATCCTTCCGTTGGTTCATCTAATAACAAGATTGGCGCGTCACGTAATAAAGCTCTGGCAACACCGATTCGGCGCTGCTCGCCACCTGATAGCTGACGTCCGCCTTCACCAATCCAGCTGTCTAGGCCAACTTCTTCACCGCGATCTGTGGTGGTTTTTGAACTAAGAAGCACCTCTAAGCCGACTTGCTTTAACACTGCTGTTAATTGCTCGTCATTGGCGCGTCTTTTTTGCCCTTCAACGTATGGCAAAGCAATAGCTAAGTTGTCACGTACTGTGCCTGCAAATAAATGAATACGTTGGCTAACAACGGTCATTGAGCGACGTAATGTCGCTTCATCAAACTCACTGATATCACGGCCACCTAGGGTTATTTGACCTTGCTGAGGTTGCCATTCTCGGGTGATTAAGCTTAATAAGCTCGATTTACCACAGCCTGTTGCACCTAATAGCGCGACTTTACTGCCCTGAGGTAAATCTAAATTCAACCCCGTTAATACCTGCGAGTCAGCCTGATAACCGAAGTGAATATTGCTGAGGTTAATCTCGGTACGCTCAAGCTGAGTTTCTTGACCAAATACGACATCAGGCGTTTGCTCGGTGACTTCTGAAATGCGTTTCGCCGCTAATACACAGCCTGATAAATGCTGAAATGCACCAGAGATTGGCATCATCATTTCAATGGTTGCCATGGTGGCAAATACCATCATTGCCATTAGCGGGCCTGGTGGCACACTGTCACCCACGCCATGACCTGCAAAATACATCATCATCACAACTGCGGCGCCATTGACCATGATCAATAATGCTTGGCTTAAACCGGTCACATGCGCCATCGCGGTTTGACTGGTAAAGAGTGATAACTCAGCTTCACGTAGCTTTTGGCGGTAGCGATCATTTGCTGAAAATAATGTCAGCTCTGCCTGACCTTGGATAACATCTAAGATCAACACTCGAAAACGGCGTTTACTGTCTACCACCGCTTCACCCGGTTTTCTACCTAAGCGATAAAATACGAGCGGTAAAATCAGCCATGCAGCAATTAACAAAGCACACAGGCTTAATGCCAGTGATGCGTCAAACCAAGACAAGAATGCATAAAGGGCAACAACGGTCAGTAATGAGGCTGCCATTGGCACTAATAAACGTAAATAAAGATGATCCAGCGTATCAATATCGGCCACTAACCGATTGAGCATGTCGCCTTGTCTAAGGCCTTGCAGGTTACTGGCACTTAACGGCAATAACTTTTTCCACGACCAAACTCGAAGCTCTGTTAACAGCTTAAACGTGGCTTCATGGGTCGCTAACCGTTCACCATATCGGCTTGCTGTTCTTGCGATTGATAAAAAGCGTACGCCACCTGCTGGGGTAAAAAAGTTAAACGCTAAGGCGGTTGCTGCTGTTAAACCAGCAATGGCTGTGGCTGATAAAAACCAACCCGAAAGAGATAATAAACCAATGCCAGCAATGATCGTTGTGCAGGTTAGCAATAAGCCAACTGACATCATTAACCACTGACGTTTAAATAACTTAATGAAAGGCAGTAATAGCTGCATTACACATCCTCCCTTTGAGTTTGTTCATCGGTCTTTGTTGGCTCTTGCTCATCAATATACAGTGATAAACCGTCATCATCTTGTTGTTGCATGTTTTTAAACAAACCCATTTGAGTGCTCAGTAAAGCATAATCACCTTGCTGCACAATACGCCCTGCTTCAATCACCAGAATGTTATCCATACTTTGTAATTGATCGAGACGATGCGTCACCATCACACAGGTTTGCGCTGTCATCGCTTGTTTAAGTGATGCTGACACGAGTTTTTCACTGTGACTATCAAGGCTTGCTGTAGGCTCATCGAGTAAGAATAAGCTCGCAGGTTGTGCGATTGCACGGGCAAGCGCGATACGTTGAGCTTGGCCAACAGAGACGCCGGCTGCTTGATCGCTAATGACAGTATCTAAGCCTTGGGGGTGTTGATTAACAAATTCGGCAATGTTGGCTTGTTCAAGTAAGGCCATCACTTGTGCATCAGTTAATTCAGGATTAGCTAAGCAGACGTTTTCACGAATACTGCCATGGAATAGTTGAGGATCTTGCCCAAGCCAAGCTAAGTGTTCACGCCACTGTTTTTTATCCAGCACACTTAACTCAACACCATTGATTTTGAGCGAGCCTTTGTAGGGTAGAAAACCTAATAATGCATTGAGTAAACTGGTTTTACCCGCGCCGCTTGGGCCAACCACCGCGACTTTTTGCCCTGCTTGCACCTCAAAAGAAATCGGCCCAAGTAAAGCGGTTCCTTCCAATGTCAGCACTTCGAGCTCTGTTGCTGAAATGGCAATGTTATCTAACGAAACCTCATGCTGTTGCGCGGTTTGTTCACTGAACTTACCGTCGACCTGCTTTAAAGGGTTTGGATGCTCTAGTAATTCAACTAACGCCTCTGCTGCGCCAATGGCTTGCGCTTTGGCGTGGTAATGGGTGCCTAAGTCTCGAAGTGGTTGAAAGAATTCAGGGGCTAAAATCAGAATAAATAGACCGGTAAATAAGGTGATTCCAGCGCCATAATGGCCGAAGTTTAGGTGGTCTAAATAGCTAAAACCAAAGTACACCGCCAGCACAGCAATGGATAATGCAGCAAAAAACTCTAATACCGCCGAGCTTAAAAATGCCATTCTCAGCACCGACATGGTTCTTTGCCTAAAGTCTTCTGAGGCCGTCTCAATTTTGTTCACTTCAGTCTCACCACGGTGAAATAATTTAAGTGTACTTAAGCCTTTTAAGCGGTCCATAAAGTGGCCACTTAATCTTGATAATGCACTGAAGTTTTTACGGTTGGCATCAGCCGCGCCCATACCAACTAAAATCATAAACATTGGGATCAGCGGCGCTGTGGCAAATAGAATCAGTCCAGCTGCCCAGTTAAGCGGAAATACTGACACCAAAATAATCAACGGAATAAAACCCGCTAGCATCATTTGTGGTAAGTACTTAGCATAAAAATCATGTAAGTCTTCAACCTGCTCAAGCACGATGCTCGCCCATGCTCCCGCTGGCTTTCCTTTGATAAACGCAGGTCCTAAATCGGTGAGTTTGTTCAACACAGCTTCACGAATGTCACTTCGTAGTCGTTTACCCGCTTCAAAGCTTAATCGCTCACGTGCATAAGCTAGCCCTGCTCGCACAATAATCAGTGCAATTAACCCGATAAATTGACTGCTAAAGCTCGCCATGGCTAATTCGAGCATAATCACGCCGTGTAAGATATGTGCCAACAAATATGCTTGCACGACAATCGCCACACCGTTAAGTGCACCGGTAAAAATGGTGAGTTTCAAGAATATGCCGCAAGATGACTTCTGTTGTTTAAGCCACTGGCCGAGAGATTTTTCTAAGGTTTTATCCATTACATTCCTGAAAATGATCGCACTAAATGAGGAAAATTGCCGCAGTATCGCAAGCTAACAGCTTCGATAACAGCCGCTTATAGAGAAGTGTTAACTGATTCACACATTGCTAATAAACACTGTGTTAATGATGAACTATAATTCTACGCGATAGTCATCAGCAGGACAGTAAAAGAAAGGTAAATATTTGTTCATCAAATTGAATCAATATTTCTATTTGATAGTGAGTATTAACGTTCTTAAAAGCACAGAACTTTATGTTTCTTTTGATTATAGTTTTAATCAATAAAGTTTCTCACTCAATGCTTACATGCAAGAAAGCGATTAACTAAGCAATAGCCATATCAGCTTACTTAGCGTAAATGACAATCACGATAAATTATACGATTGCACTTTCTAATAGGATGAAGAAGGTAATTAAAAAATGGACGTTAATCTTTCAGCCCACAGAGCACAAGCATTCAACTACTTATTTGACTCGGTTGTAGTCACTGATACCACAGGTATTATCATTGACTGGAACTGCGGTTCACAACAACTTTATGGCTACAGTAAAGATGAAATACTCGGCCAATCAGTGAGTATTTTACATGTCCCCGAAGACAGTGCCTCTATCACTGAGTTGGTCATTTCCTCGGTTGAACAACATGGCAAATGGACGGGCGAAATACGCTTTTTACATAAAGACGGCACTATCGGTTGGGTAGAGTCGATGTGTGTGCCATTGTTTGATGACGAGCAGCAATTTATTGGTGCTTTAGGGATTAACCGAGACATCACTAAACGTGTTGAAGATGCCCAACGAGTATTAAATCTCGCCTGCTATGACCAGCTGACGCAAATACCCAATCGCTATTTGTTAATGGACAGAGTTAAACAAACCATCGAACGCTGCAAACGCATGAACACTAAGTTCAGCTTGTTCTATATGGATTTAGATGATTTCAAGAACATCAATGATACCTATGGGCATTGCCAAGGGGATTCTGTTCTAATTGAAGCGGTAACCAGACTGCATAAAGTCATCAGAGAGTCGGATACTTTAGCCAGAATTGGCGGGGATGAGTTTGTATTATTACTGGAGGACATTACTGACAATAATGACATCTCGCGCATGGCTGATATCTTAATCAGTGCATTAGACAAGCCGTTTACAATAAACGCTCAACCCGTTTTGCTTAATTGCAGTATTGGTATTGCGACCTTTCCTGATTCCGGTGACGACTTTGATACCTTAATCAAAACAGCAGATTTTGCGATGTATAAATCAAAGCGCCAGGGCGGAGCTACTTATCGATTTGGCTAAGCTTGATAGTTTATTCGGTGTAAAAGGCAGTTGAAAAGTTAGGTGAAAAGTTAGTTGAAAAAGTGAGGTAAATAGTCATGAATGGGCTTTATTTAGCTAACGATTTGAATTTGCCATTAAACGCCAAATTTAACTAATACATGCCACATCAGTTTAAGCTGTTGTACTTGCTGAGCCTGCTTAGTTCTTTGACTCCAAGGCACTGGTTTTTCAGTAAGCACCTGTGCAGCTCTGCCAATGATATCTGCATTTATTTGCTTGTCTCTAGCAATCACCTTGGCAAGTTCTGGCATTGTCGCCCCTCGAAAGTCATCAGGCACCTGCTCCACATCAAGCTGATAGCCTTGATGCCACAACAGTTCAATATCATACTCGTGGCACATTGACTGCATCAGCTCACCTATATCTGTATCTTTATAGCTTGGATCAGCAACAAGATAGCCAATATCATGCTCTAACGAGACTTCACCATGAATTTGCGCTTCAATATAATGATCAAGATTAGATAAAGCAGGCATGTCGAAACGTACTCTCACACCTTGAGGTAATTGCTGCCACAGATGATTAACCATATCCGCAGGCTTAATCTCTTTCACTCCTAAAGCATATTGGCGCTCAAAACACTCGCTGAGTAACGCTGCCAAGATCACCTCAAAACAACTTAACGTGCCTTTTTCTTTAGGTAAGCGATAGGAATCCATATAACTGAATGTACAGCGCGAAAGTACTTGAGTGTGGGTAAGAAAGTAACAACTGCCAAATCGAGGAGCCGGCCCCGTTGGGCATAGACCAAGATCTAATGCACCATACTTAGGGCGTAGTTTAACTCCTGAGTAACTATGACCAAAAAGTTGGTTTTCCCAGTGGTCTCTTGGGCCACCTAATTCCGGTGACAATTGCCCATTTGAGATATGAGTTTCAAACTGGCTTTTATAACAACCGTCCTTAAGTAACCCAGCTGCGACTGATAATCCACGGCTATCAATACGATCGGGGTGAAAATGCAAGGCCACTCGGCCATGTTGATGCAAGGCTTGCATAGCCTTATGAACCGCTGCAGTATCAATGTTAGACATTAACAGGACATTTTTAATTACCGCACTTGAGTGCTCGCGCAAACAGGCAACGCTATGCTCGATATGGATTTGCGCTGCTGACTTTCGATTCATAACCTGCCCTCCTTTGCATCTGTGATTAACACTATCCAATATCTAACGACTTGCTGGATAAAATACAGCTAAGTGCTTGTATTTCATTGTATGTAAAATACACGGATTTAGCACAAAAGATTAAAACTAATTCATCTACCTATGCGGTTAACCCTCATCAAGATGTTGAAACATCGTACTCACCATTCTTTGCAGAACAAAACCTCAAATAACTAATCCCTAGGGCCTGTTGATCTTTCAAGGTTGTTTTTGCAGCGAGTTGTTGGCCATTCTATGCATCAAGGGCGCAAGACAGAGACTTTGTGGTGTAGTTATTCTACATAAAAAGTCGATAACGCAGTAAAAATGACCAACAAACGCTGCCCAAAGGGTTCGACTAAAAGCGTTTTACTCTTTGTTGGATGCATTTTGCTTAGATGACTAGGCATCAACTCATCCGCCTCGATTACAACGCTTTTATTTCGAACAAAACTTAACCAGCAAAGAACAACAGGCCCTAGATACTGATGAAATAAGCCCATTGCATATGGCTTATATTCCACTAGTAACGGCCATTAAAGAAGAATATTTAAGCGATTAGATGGCGCTCTAGCAGTGTTTCAGGTAAGCTTCACGCCCGCCATTTCGTGGCCCCCTATTCAGTCATAGCAACGTATACGTTGCCCAAAGAGATCATTCTATGAGTTTTGCCTCACTAGGCTTAAGCGCAGCAATTTTAAAAGCTGTTGAAAAACAAGGGTATGACACCCCTTCAGCAATCCAAGAACAAGCTATTCCTGCCGTCCTAGAAGGCAAAGACGTAATGGCCGCTGCCCAAACGGGTACAGGAAAAACAGCAGGTTTTACCCTGCCATTATTAGAACTACTCTCAAAAGGTCAGCGCGCTAAGCGTGGCCAAGTTCGTGCTTTAGTATTAACACCAACACGTGAGCTAGCAGCACAAGTTGCTGAAAGCGTGTCGACTTACGGCGCAAACTTACCGCTTAAATCTGCGGTTGTATTTGGTGGCGTATCAATTAATCCACAAATTACCACCCTAAGAAATGGCGTTGATATTCTAGTGGCGACCCCAGGACGCTTATTAGATTTATGCCAACAAAAAGCATTAAGCTTCAGCCAACTTGAAGTCTTAATCTTAGATGAAGCCGACCGCATGTTAGACATGGGCTTTATTCGCGATATTAAGAAAGTCTTGGCTATGTTGCCAAAACAACGCCAAAACCTAATGTTCTCAGCAACGTTTTCAGAT
Source organism: Shewanella sp. 10N.286.52.E4 (assembly GCF_041468785.1). Classification (NCBI taxonomy): domain Bacteria; kingdom Pseudomonadati; phylum Pseudomonadota; class Gammaproteobacteria; order Alteromonadales; family Shewanellaceae; genus Shewanella; species Shewanella sp. 10N.286.52.E4. The sequence goes on along the minus strand of NZ_JBFRJJ010000038.1, from coordinate 46,442 downwards.
GAAATCCGTGAACTTGCAAAAGGCTTAGTGAATAATCCAGTTGAGATTTCAGTTACGCCACGTAATGCGACTGCTAACACGGTTGAACAAAGTGTTTATGCCGTAGATAAGAGCCGTAAAGCGCGTATCTTAACTAAGCTAATTAAAGAAAATAACTGGCATCAAGTGTTGGTATTTTCTCGCACCAAACATGGCGCTAACCGCTTAGCGAAAAACTTAGATGCTGACGGCATCAATGCAGTGGCTATTCACGGTAATAAAAGCCAAGGTGCGCGAACCAAAGCCTTAGCTGATTTCAAAGCGGGTAAAGCACAAGTCATGGTTGCTACCGATATCGCTGCCCGTGGTATTGATATCGACCAATTGCCTTTTGTCGTTAACTTTGACCTACCTAATGTCCCTGAAGATTATGTGCATCGTATCGGCCGTACTGGCCGCGCTGGTGCAACGGGTTTAGCAGTATCTTTAGTTAGCGATGAAGAAGTGAAGTTATTACATGACATCGAAAGACTGATTAAGCGCACTGTCGAGCGTAAAGTCATCGAAGGCTATGAAGCATGTCATGACTTACCAGAAGCAAGCTTAAAAGGCGGTCATCGCGCGGCTAATCATAAAAAGCCAAACCCGAATCGTCGTAAGCACGCCAATCAAGCTGATGGACAAAAACAAGGCCAAAGCACTAAACAGGGCCAGCGTCCAGCGCCGAAAGGCAATTCAGATAAGCCAAGCCAACGTCAACGCGCCCGCGCTCGTGCAGAAGCTGAAAATGCTCAATCAGATGGTAATAAAAAACCACAAAATCGTCGCCAAGGCCGCACTGACAACTCAAGTTCACAAGGCAAGGTTGATCCTTACGCGAATGCGAGACGTTAATAGCGACTCACTGATTTAGCGTTAACTTAGCTCGATTTTCAGCAAATAGTTAATGATTTAAAGGCATGAAAGCCAAGCTTTCATGCCTTTTTTGTTATTCAAAAACACCAGCATAAAATCTACACCTTGCTTACTCATTAACGATAAACACTTGAAAGTTGCCAGATCCACTCTCATCGTTCATGATAATTACACGGGATAAAGACAATTTTTCATGGAAGAGTTATGAAGTATTTAGGTGTATTGATTCTAATATTATTGCTGGCTATTGCCAGCCTGTTTGTTGGTTTACAAATGGGAAAAGGTCAGCTTAATCAAGCAGAAGAGTCTCAAAGTAATCAACTGAGTAAAACACCCACAAGTGAAGGTGTTACCTCCCAGCCATCAGAGTTAGCCATAGAATCCAGTCATCTCGTCAGCGAACTGAAACAAGAAGTGCTGCAACTTAAACAACAGCTTGCTGAAAAAAACAGTTTAATCGACGCTATGAACTCATCAATGGGATTACTCGAACAGCAAGTTGAACTGGCTTACAGCGAGATAGATCAAGTCACAGAGCAAACCCATGACTCGCCATTTCATCCTGAGCCAGACAGCATCAGCACTGATCAAGCAAACCAGTGGGTTCCTGAAAATTTTGCCAATGCGATAGCTTCACAACAAGGAGACATGGTCGCACTATTTAAGCGCCATCACCAAGCTGACATCAATCAAGAATGGGCCACGGAGCGTGAGCAAGCATTAAAAGATTCTTTTGCTTTGAGTGAATATGCTGACATGGTCAATATCACCTCAGTCAACTGTAAAACCACCACTTGTGAGGTTCGCGGTGAAGAGCTAGAACCCAATGGTTGGATGTTAGTAAGCCAGCGACTGCAAGAGACTTCATTAAGTAAAAATGCCAGTACATGGACCTATCTGATAGGAAACGAAGAAGGTGAAACCCTGATCCACATGTTGTCAGAAGTTGATGATTCAACGGTTGAAAATCAGTAATGACCTCAACGTGATGGATAGATAACACCATTCCGACTAAAGACTAATACTGCCAGCGTGATAAAACCAATATCATCAGCGTGCTTAAGCTCGTAAGTCATTAGTTTAAATATCACTTTATATTGATCTACGCCTAGCATCAGCTCGTAAGTTACACACGATGCTGTTAGCCCAGGATGCTGTTAGCCAAGGTGCTCTTGTGTAGGTAGCGACTTTTGAATTAGCGAAAAATCAATGTAAAGGAATACTGTTCACCATGACGATATCTTCAATTAATTCAGCAAGTAATGATACAAAAAAAACAGCAGCCCACTCAGCAAGTTCAATCAATCCCAACTTGCATATCCAAGTAATGCAGTTGCCTAACTCTGAACATCTCATCTGGGTCATTGATGATTTCATTACTGACTTTGCGTCTCTTGTCGATTACAGCAAAACAAAAGCTTATTTCAATAATGTCGGCGCCGATGGAACCTTGTTTCCTGGCATGCGAGATGAAATGCCACGCCCCTATTACCAATCTTTATCATCGTTAATTACCTTACTGGCAAAGCAGCCTAAAGGTGAATACTTCAAGCAGCATCAAATTGCAAAGTGTTGGTTATCTAAAGTCACTTTAAGTCCATTACAGCTCAATGCGAGTCAAACCATGCCACACTTTGACTCCCTTGCTGAACACGATATGGCAGCAGTGCATTATCTCAATGATGTCCAATTGGGCGGCACCAGCTTTTATCGTTATAAAGGCGCTGACAAACTGCACTTATCCCACGACGATAAAGACATTATTTTTAAGATGGTTGATGAGGTTAAGCAAGTTGCAGCAAGCCGAAAAGGCTACATCACAGATTCAGATGACTTATTCGAAAAAGTATTCAGTATTGACGCTAAGCCAAATCGCATCGTTATCTATTCAGGTAATATTCTTCACAGCGCCATTATTAATGATGAAGTAGAGTTTGATAAGCGTTCTGAACATAATCGCACATCAATTAACTCTTTCTTTAGTATCGCCTAAATTGTCAAAATCAATATTGTGGTTACTGTTAATAAAGTCATTGTTGTGTTTTTTGAAAAACAGGTGATTAAGCTTCATTCATAAACGCTAGATTCACATTACTGGCAAGACTAAGATATGCGTTAAATATTTCTGGATGATATGGATGCCACCCTAATGAAATTTAAGCGCTTTGAAGAACACTCCCATCAACTTGAAAATACTCGAATTAAAGCAAACTACGACCGCCTTCTATGTCGCTTTCGCTTATTAACGCTGCCTGATAATACTCAGTCAGAGACTGAGGTTATTACAGATAAATACTTACTATTAAGTCCTTTTCACAATGGTAGGTTTACCCTAAACGACGTGGAATACCAACTCAAAATACGTTGGTTTCTTATTTGGCACTCATCCATTATAAAGCCCAATATCCGCAGTCAAGATAAAGCAAAGCGAGACTCAAAAAATGTAATCATTCCTGAATTACTGCCCTATAAACGTAAAACATCCATCATGCTATGCATATACGTGTTTTTAATTACGTCATTAAAAATCGGCCTAAGCCTTTACGCAGTTTAATCAGCTCAGCTATCTAATAAACACAAAAAAGCGAATTCAGTAACCACTGAATTCGCTTTGTTTTAAAGCCTATTTATAAAAACTGGCTTACTAAAACTATTTTCTTACAAGCTAGGCTTATAAAAACCAGGCTCGGTAAGTCTTACCTTTAAGGCGGCCTTTGGTAATTTTGTTCAACGCTTTTTTAGAAGCGTCACGCTTAACGGCTACAAACGAACGAATATCAGTGACCTTAATTTTACCAATATCAGCACCATCAATACCGTTTTCACCGGTTAAGCCACCCACAATGTCACCAGGACGGATTTTGTGCTTTTTACCCGCATCAATTTGGATGGTGATCATTTCTGCTTCTTGCGGCTGCTTGTTAAGCACATTCATTGACGGTAAGGTTTCACCATCAATTTCTTTGCCAATCAGCTCTTCAATTTCAACCATTCTGTGGCCATCTGCATGACTAAAGAAAGTGTACGCAGCGCCTTTACTACCTGCACGACCTGTACGACCAATACGGTGAATATGCACTTCTGTATCGTAAGCAATGTGATAGTTAAATACCGCTTCTAAATCTTCGATATCTAAACCACGAGAAGCCACATCGGTAGCCACTAATACGCGGGCACTCTTGTTAGCAAAACGCAGTAACATTTGATCGCGATCGCGCTGTTCTAAGTCGCCATGTAAAGCCAATACACTAAAACCTTGCTCAGCTAAAGTGTCAGCCACTTTTTGGGTTTCACGTTTGGTGTTACAAAAAACCACTGCGCTTTCAGGTTGCTTTTCAAGGAGCAATAATTGCAATGCCTCTAAGCGAGCCTGATTGTCTTCTGTATGGTAAAAATGCTGCTCAATTGTATGGTTGTCGTGAGTCGCCTCAACTTTAACCATCAAAGGCTTATACATAATCTGTTCAACAACTTGTTGAATTTGCTCAGGGAAAGTCGCACTGAACAATAATGTCTGACGCTCATGAGGGGTTTCAGCAATGATTTGATCAATATGATCTTGGAAGCCCATTTCTAACATGCGATCGGCTTCATCTAACACCAACATATTGACGTTACTCAGATCTAAACGATTACGATCAAGATGATCAACGATACGTCCAGGTGTACCGACAATAATGTGCGCGCCATGTTCAAGCGAACCGATTTGCGGCCCCATTGGAACGCCGCCACATAAGGTCAGCACCTTAATGTTATGAATGCCACGGGCTAAAGTACGAATATCTTTAGCCACTTGATCGGCTAATTCGCGTGTTGGACACAGCACCATGGTTTGAATGCGAAAACGTTTCACATCAAGTTTGTTTAATAGACCTAAACCAAATGCAGCTGTTTTACCTGAGCCGGTTTTTCCTTGGCCAATCACGTCATCACCCGCAAGAATAGCTGGTAAGCTTTCAGCTTGGATTTGAGTCATAGACTCGTATCCCATGGTTTTAAGATTATCAAACAAACCTGGTTTAAGATTAAGTGATGCGAAAGCCGTATTAGCGGCCTGTTCAGTAGACTGACTCAAGGTGAATATCCTCTGATATCAAAGCAAAATGGGATAATAGAAACAACTCGGCCAAGGATAAAATACCTTGGCCAAATGTTTGAATGTCTATTGTAGCAATTTTATCCGTTAGTCGCTGACATTTATTCACATAAAACGGATTGAGATCAACCTATACAATTTCCCCAAAACGTCCTTGCTGATAATCATCAATGGCCTGATTTATCTCTGCTTGGCTATTCATCACAAATGGCCCCATATGTACGATTTTCTCATTAATCGGACAGCCTGCTAGTAATAAAATGCCAGTGTCTTGATTCCCGGCTTTGATATGGGTATTGAGTTCTGGTTCAATAACTAATAGCTGGCCTTCTGTCGCTTTTACCTGCATTCCACTGGTATCGACGTACTCAAGCTCGCCTTGATAAATGAAAACACTAACACTTTGATGTGCCGACAAATCAAGTTGTGCTTGGCCATTTTCATTTAGCATTAAATCCGCAATCGCACCATTACCCGCCAAACCTTGAATGCTGGCCGCTATGATTTGAGGGCTATCGGCAAACAGCCAGTCGCCTGCCAGTGCTTTAAGGTTAGCGCCGCTATCATTGCTTACGACTGGATTAGGCGTGCCTGTTGTGTCTTGATAAATCGCGGGGCGCATTTTATCTTTGGCTGGCATGTTAAGCCAAATCTGAAACCCATGAAGGCCTTCGTTAGCATCAGCAAGGGGCATTTCAGAATGCACTACGCCTCTTCCAGTGCTCATCCACTGCACATCACCTGCACATCACCTGCACGAATAGCTTTAACATTACCGAGTTGGTCTCGATGTTCAAAACCGCCTTTACGGATCTATACCCATGATACTTCAAGATGCAAAGTCAGCAAGGCAAATAGTGCCAAGATGCTAGGCATAAAATAGAAGTATAGTTATTCTACATCGATATTTTATAACAACGAAGATTGGTGCTATTTGCCTTGCCCTACGGGGCGCAAGCTCGAAAACCACTGCTACGTTGTAACCTTTGAAAAGTGAATAACAATTACCGCAGCTTACGCCTTGCATTGTTATCCGAGCTTGTGCCTGACAAAGCATCTTGAGGTAACATGGGTATAAGTAAAGGTTTCAATACCTCGGTGCGGATGTGGTGGAAAACCACCAATAAAGTCTTGCTGATCGTTTGACTTGATCTCATCAATCATTAAATAAGGATCAAAACGGGTATTCATAAAATCCGCTACCCGTTTAATGTTCACTCCATCGCCATCCATCGCTGGACGAGCGGTAAATTTGCTTAATACTTTCATGATAAAGCGCTCAGTTAACCTTTAATGAGATCACTTTATCAAGCATATAGTCGAATGAATATTGCATTAAAGCGTAGTTATCTTTCGATTTTATACTTGTATTAGATTATATAAAAATAGCTATTTCATTGAAAAAATAATTAAAATCAAAGGCGTGGCGGTTTTGTTGCTTATAGCGAGTAACGATATAACAGTGTCGATTTTAATCTCACCACATGAAATTAATCTTCACGGAAGCCTTACAGCTTATTAAACTCTTCTAACCATTCAATAAAAGCGTTTGAGACTTTCTCAACCGTCCCCAAAGCCTGGTTATAAAACCACACAGGTGCATCTTTTTGACTCGCGGCGCAGTCAGTTTGCTTAAAACAAAACATGTTGCCCTTACAGTCAGAAGCAAACAGAATATGGCCTTTCGGCATACCGCTCATTTCATATAAGTTTGATAATAAACTCACATCATCAAGACTTAAAAAGTCCTGAACTTCAGATATATCAACACCTAAATCACAAATCTTAGTTAACACATTGGGTGTATGCACTAAACCATAAGTGGCAATTAAATACTTATATGAGTCAGGTAAAACAGCATTTAGTCTTGATTCTAGTGCGTCGATATCATCACTTTTAATCGGTACCATGGCATGTTTACTGCCCCAGTTTTTGACAAAGAGATCAATGCTATTCATTTTAGAGATTCCAATATAATTTAAGGCGTAAACGAGAAAGGATTATACACTGGCTCTGATGATTAAAGCGCTTAATACTGAAGGGTTATGGGAAAAGCGATTTGAGTGTTAGAGGAATATTGAAACAAGCTCATGCCATTGAATCATAGCATGAGCTAAAAATGCTGATTATTCAGAGCACTCTTTATTACGGCACTCTTGCTTAAGGTACTATTTTTTACAACACACTTGTTTACGGCATAGTTTAACATTACGCCAATGCGCGTAAGCAACAATAAATGCGCCAGCTAACGTCAGTAGTTTCTCACCAACTTCACCAACAATGTCATGTCCATAAACCGAAGATGCAACCAAAGTCAGCAGGCCAACAATAGCAAACATCAATACTTTAGTATCACGGTGGCGTTGACAGCCCATTAACACCGCTATCGTACTGGTAGGCAGCACCAACCACACCATCACCTCATGATATAAATGATCGTTTAATGGCAATGCTGATAACGAAGGTAACAAGGCAAGTAATATTGGGGTTGCAATACAATGTAAGGCGCAAAGACTTGATAACCCGATAGCCAGCTTATCCAGTAGCGATTGCATATTCTTTGTCATGTGAAATCCTTTTATCTCTAAGTCGTGAGCGCCAATTATTGATTTAGCATAAGCTAAATTGGAGTGGTATTTAACACTAATTTAACTGAATAAGAAACAGTAACAAGACTTAATTTACTCAGTAAGCTCGTTAATTGATTTCACGATTTAATCGAGTTGAAACTATCCATTGAATAGGCATAAAAAAGAGCGCCGAAGCGCCCTTAAAAAATCGATTAAACATTATTTTTATCGTTTAACTACGAAGCCCGATACCACGGGAAATTAAGTAGTAAGCGACAAACCATAACGAGGCACAAAAGCCGACCATGATTGCAATCGATAACGGTACGCTGATATCAGCAAAGCCTAAAAAGCCGTAACGGAATACATTAATCATATACACCACAGGATTTAGCGCCGATACACCTTGCCAAAAATCAGGCAGTAACGATAACGAGTAAAACACCCCACCTAAATAAGTTAACGGCGTTAAAATGAAGGTCGGAATAATGCTAATGTCATCAAAGCTTTTAGCAAATACCGCATTAATTAACCCGCCTAATGCAAACAGCACTGAGGTTAAAAACACCGTCATAATCACTAAGCCAACATGGTGTAGTGATAAGTTCACAAAAAACATCGCCACCAGCGTGACAATCAAGCCAACAGCCAATCCACGGGCAACACCGCCACCGACGTAACCAGCAATCATCACATAGTGTGGTACAGGCGCGACCATCAATTCTTCAATGCTGCCATGCATTTTTGCACTGAAAAATGATGAGGCTACATTTGAATAGGAGTTAGTGATCACCGACATCATAATAAGACCCGGGGCAATAAACTCCATATAAGACACGCCGCCCATTTCACCGATTCGATTACCAATTAAGTTACCGAAAATCAAAAAATACAAGGTCATGGTAATGGCTGGCGGAACTAGAGTTTGCACCCAGATACGGGTAAAACGATTAATTTCTTTAGTCAGAATACTTTTAAAGGCAACCCAATAAAGTTGATTCATTATTTTGCCTCCTTGGCTTTTTCAACTAACTCAACAAACAACTCTTCAAGACGGTTAGCTTTGTTACGCATTGATAATACTTCAATATCTTGTTTACTTAGCTGAGCAAATAACTCATTTAAGTTTTGTGCTTTGGCCACATCCACTTCTAATGTGTGACCATCGACCAAGCGGCTATTCATGTTTTCCAACACAGGTGCAGCTTTAATATCTTGGCGTAAATCAAGAATAAAGGTTTCTACATCAAGCTTACTGAGTAACGTTTTCATGCTGGTGCATTCCACCAACAAGCCTTTATCAATAATACCGATATTACGGCACAGCATTTCTGCTTCTTCAAGGTAATGGGTGGTGAGAATAATGGTCACACCTTGGTTATTAATATCTTTTAAAAATTGCCACATTGAGCGGCGAAGTTCGATATCTACCCCAGCTGTAGGCTCATCTAAAATTAATAGCTTTGGTTCATGCATCAGTGCACGAGCAATCATTAAACGGCGTTTCATGCCGCCAGATAATGCTCTAGCTTGGCTGTCGCGTTTTTCCCACAAATCTAATTGGCTCAGATATTTTTTGGCGCGCTCTAGGGCAAGGTTTCTAGTCACCCCATAGTAACCCGCTTGGTTAACTACAATTTGCAGCACGGTTTCAAACTGGTTGAAATTAAACTCTTGCGGCACTAAACCGATGCACATTTTGGCTCGTTCTAGGTTGTTATCGATGTCATATTCAAACACCTTCACGCTACCAGAAGACTTTTGCACTAATGAACTAATCACCCCGATGGTCGTCGACTTACCGGCACCATTGGGCCCTAACAAAGCAAAAAAATCACCTTGTTCAACGGTTAAGCTAACTCCTTTAACAGCGTGAACGCCGCCTTTATAAGTTTTTTGCAGGTTTTCGATCACCAAAGCATTGGTGTTGTTGCTCATTGTCATTCCTCTGATCCATAAATTGCGAATTACACGTTTACATGACTTGCTATCAATAGCCTATTGTAAACAAGGTATTGTAAATGACGCAGCGTATACGTAAAAGACGCAAAACTTTATGACGCCCAAAACAAAACTCCCGCCTATAGCGGGAGTTTACATTCAAAAGGTGACATTAATCTAATGGCACAACTTTCGCGATGTAAGGCAAGTTACGATACTGCTCAGCGTAGTCGATACCATAACCTACGATAAATTCGTCAGGAATGGTAAAACCGATAAAGTCGACAGGTACGTCTACTTCACGGCGCTCAGGCTTATCCAGTAAAGTACACAGCGCTAAGCTTTTTGGCTCACGCAGTAATAGCATTTCACGTACTTTATTTAAGGTATTGCCTGAATCAATTAAATCTTCAACAATCAATACGTCACGATCGATGATCTCAGATGATACATCTTTTAAGATCTTCACATCGCGTGTGCTTGTCATTGCATTGCCATAGCTTGAAACTGACATAAAGTCGATTTCAACATGGCCCTTAATACGGCGACATAGGTCAGCCATAAAAACCACAGACCCTTTCAATAAGCCGACCATTAACAAACGCTCGCTGTCTGCGTAATGGGCATTAATCCTTTCAGCTAATATATCCAGTTTTTCGTTGATTTCTTCTGCAGAAATCATCACTTCGGTTGTGTGTTTCATATTACTCTCAATTGTCGTGATTTTCGGGCTTAACTTAAGTTAAATTGCGGTGTCGTCGCGAGACTTTTGTGCAGCATAACCCCAGCGATTTGTCAGCCCATGTTCAATACCCAAATGATCTAGAATTCGGGAAACCATGAAGTTTACCAGATCTTCTATCGATTGGGGATGGTGATAAAAGCCTGGCGCTGCAGGCATGATGGTCGCGCCGTTACGTGTCAGGCTTAACATATGTTCTAAGTGTATGGCGCTAAAGGGGGTTTCTCTTGGTACTAAGATTAATTGACCCCGCTCTTTTATTACCACATCTGCGGCTCTTTCTAACAAATTATTGCTCATTCCTGTTGCAACGGCTGCTAAAGTGCCTGTTGAGCAGGGACAAATCACCATTTGCTTTGGCGCAGCGCTGCCTGATGCGGGCGGCGAAAACCACTCATCTTTGCCCAATACCACCAGCTCACCAACTTCTGAACCAGTCATATTAAAATGGCTCAGCAATTGTTCGCGGGCTTTTTCAGCATTGGCACTGAGCTGCAAACCTTCTTCAGTGGCAAGTACCACGCGCGCGGCGCTTGATATCATCAAAAACACTTGATATTCGGCCATTAGTAAACTGTGTAGCAGCTTTAACCCATAAGGCGCGCCAGAAGCGCCAGTCCATGCAAGGCTGATCGCTTTATCTGTTTTTTTGTACTGTGTTGTATTACTCATAAACTCTCTAACGGCTAACGTTGTCGTTAGCCCTGTATACGTTTCATCACTAAAATAAAGTCAATAAAAGCTTCAATCGATGACAATTATTTTAAAGCAGCAATCAGTTTCTGATGAATACCATTAAAACCGCCATTACTCATGATAACGATCGTATCACCTTCACAAGCTGTTGCCGTCACTAAAGCAATTATGTCATTAATATCTGTCGATACTGTCACAGGAATACTGGCATTAGCCATATTGGTTTCAATATCCCAACCGATATTGTCAGCTTGGTACAAAAAGGCACAATCCGCCAATGACATAGATTCAGCAAGAGTATCTTTGTGAACGCCGCTTTTCATGGTGTTTGAGCGTGGCTCTAGTACCACAATCAATTTACCTGAAGCCTTTTCGCCTACCCCCACTTTGGCACGTAAACCTTGTAGTGTTGTTTCAATAGCCGTTGGGTGATGGGCAAAATCATCATAAACAGCAATGCCATTAACCGTATCAAGTAACTCTAAACGGCGCTTAGGCGGGGAAAATTTGGTTAATGCTTCAATGGCATGATGAGGGGCTACGCCCACATGACGAGCCGCAGCTATAGCCATCACTGCATTTTCGATATTATGCTGACCGATAAGGCCCCAGTTTAAAATGCCTTGAGACTCGCCATTAAACATCACTTCAAATTCATGTCCATCTGCAGCGATCGTATTGGCATACCAACCTTGAGCCACTTGCAGGCCTTTGGTTGGCGAGGCATAAAACTGCTCTTGCTCACTCCAGCAACCAAGTTCAATGACTTCTTTAACTGCATCGACCTCAGCAGGCCAAATCACTTTGCCCTCGCCAGGAACAGTGCGAATAACATGATTAAATTGACGTTGTATCGCGGCGAGATCGCTGAAGATATCGGCATGATCAAACTCGAGATTATTAATCACTAACGTGCGCGGACGGTAATGGACAAACTTAGAACGTTTATCGAAAAAGGCACTGTCATATTCATCGGCTTCAACCACAAAAAACGGCGAGTTACCTAATCTTGCTGATACACCAAAATTTTGCGGCACACCGCCAATTAAAAAGCCGGGCTCGTAACCACAATACTCCAGTACCCACGCCAACATACTTGAAGTCGACGTTTTTCCATGGGTACCAGAAACCGCTAATACCCAACGTTCTGGCAAAATATACTCAGATAAGAATTGCGGTCCAGAAGTGTATTTAAGACCACGATTAAGCACGGCCTCAACACAAGGATTACCACGGCTCATAGCATTGCCAATCACAACCAAGTCAGGTTGATTTTCACCCTCTTTACCTAACTGCACAGGATCAAAACCTTGAATAAGCTCAATGCCTTGCTCTTCTAGCTGAGTGCTCATTGGTGGGTAAACATTGGCATCACTACCAGTCACTTTGTGTCCCATCGCACGGGCTAATAATGCGAGGCCGCCCATAAAAGTGCCACAGATCCCAAGAATATGTACGTGCATGCAATTGCTCTGTCTGAATAAAGAATGGCTTATTCTAAAGCATTGCGACTGAGATTGTCAGCTCACAATAACAAGCTTTAATGTTTAGCCATCACTAACGCACAACTTAGTTAGAACTATGTAATCGTTGCCAACAACGCCCTATGGTATTGTCCTTAATACCTGAACATCAAGATTGTTAGTTATCCTGCATAATCAATTCTAGCTGGTCATGTTTCTTTATTGATAAAAAAGCCGTAATAATGGCTTAGCCGATTTTCAACAAGGACTTAATATGAATAACCTCATCAGCAATAAGACCAACCAGTGGATATCACCTTTTAAACGCTCAGCAAGCCTGTTGGCATGTATGAGTATCACTGCACTGGTCAGTCACAGTAGTGTTGCCGATGAACAGGATATTCGTTTTAATCAACTTGGTTTTGGAGTGAATGCAGCAAAAACTGCCGTGGTCAGTAATACAGCGTCTGAGAATTTTAGCCTCATTGAACAAACGTCAGGTAAAACCGTTTATCAAGGCAAACTCAGCGCAGCTAAAGCGTGGGCACCCTCAGCAGAAACCGTAAAACTCGCTCAATTTGGTGATTTTACTCAAGCGGGGGAATACCAGCTAAAAGTTGACTCTCTTGCAACCTCCCACCCTTTTTCAATCTCTGAATCTCGCTATAATCAGCCATTAAAAACAGCCATGCGTGCTTACTTTTATAATCGCAGTGGCGCTGTAATCCAACAAGAGTATGCAGGTATATATGCCCGCCCAGCGGCGCACCCAGATACCATTGTGTATATTCATAAATCTGCAGCGTCAAAAACTAGGCCCGAAGGCACAGTGATTTCATCGCCAAAAGGCTGGTACGATGCTGGCGATTACAACAAGTATATCGTCAACTCCAACATTACTGTGTACACCTTACTCAGTGCACTTGCTGAACAAACTGACGCCCTATCGAACCTCTCGCTTAATATTCCAGAATCAAGCAATAACTTGCCCGACACCCTTGATGAAATCCTGTGGAATATGGATTGGATGCTCACAATGCAAGATCCCGCTGATGGCGGTTTGTACCACAAGCTCACCACCAAACGTTTTACCGGCGAAGATGAAATGCCGCACATGATGGACCAGCCCCGTTATATCATCGCTAAATCTACCGCTGCCACTTTAGGTTTTGCAGCGACGATGGCTAAAGCGAGCCAAATATTGGCTCAATATGATGCAAACTTGCCAGTAACCTCCTTTGATAACACTCGCTACAGCCAGCAATTACTTCGCGCGGCCAAATATGCATGGCAATGGGCGATTAAAAATCCCGACATTCATTATCAACAACCCGATGATATTCACACCGGTGCTTACGCGACAGCAGGAGACAACCTGAAAGATGAATGGTTATGGGCTGCTGCTGAGTTATTTGCAGCCACTGGCGAAGATGAATACCTCAATACAATTGAGTTACCCAAACAACTACGAATTCCTGAATGGGATAAAGTCGAAGCCTTAGCCTTAATCACCATAGCAACGACTGACAAGTCACCCCAAAAATTAAAGCAGCAAGCCCAGTCACAATTATTGAAGTTGACCGATAGCTGGACAAAGGTGGGCGAAGACTCAGCTTACGGCCTTGCGATTAGTGAGCAAGATTTTGTTTGGGGCAGTAACTCCAACATGCTTAATAAAGCAGTGACTTTACATCGCGTTAGTCAGTTATTATCCACCACAGAACAACAAGACAGTTTATATACCAAACATGCAGAGGCCATTGTCGATTACATTTTTGGCCGTAACCCTTTAGGAATGTCTTTCGTGACAGGTGTAGGACTCATGTCACCAATGAATGTTCATCACCGTGCCTCTATGGCTGATGGCATTAAAGCGCCAATCCCAGGATTCTTAGCTGGCGGGCCTCAACCGGGTCAACAAGATGCTGGCGACTGTAAAAAACAAGGCGGAATTTACCCGTCGAAACATCCTGCTAAGTCATATATTGACCATGGTTGCAGCTATGCCAGTAATGAGGTGGCGATTAACTGGAATGCGCCACTGGTATACATGCTAGCGGCGCTTTCTCAGTAAAATGAACTGAAGCAACTTAAACAACTGAAGCAACTGAAGCAACTGAAGCTAAGATCCATATTGTTAACGCGGCCGTTAGCTTCGTTTGCTAGGTGTGAAAGGCGCTAGAAAAGGATAAAGAATAATCCAATACTGAGTACGGTGGTCAATAAAGTATTACCAGTGAAATACGCAAGTAACGTGGCCACCACACCACAAACTAAGTAGGTATTATCAAACGTTAAGTTCAACTGGCCTTCGGGCACAAATACAATCGGCGCTAAAATGGCGGTTAATACTGCTGGCGCCGAATAACTCAAAAAGGTCAGCGTTTTATCGCTGAGTTTTAGAGGCAATTTAGGCTCTAACAGTAAATAGCGGCTAATAAAGACCACCGCAGCCATAGATAAAATAATCAACCAAGTCATGACTGCTCTCCAGTTGAGTTAACATTAGCTTTTTCATCTGTAGTCATTCTTTTATGCTCATTAGGGCCTGTTGTTCTTTGCAGGTTAAGTTTTGTTCGAAATAAAAGCGTTTTAATCGAGGCGGATGAATTGATGCCTAGCCATCTAAGCAAAGTTCATTCAACAAAGAGTAAAACGCTTTTAGTCGAACCCTTCGGGCAGCGTTTGTTGGTCATTTTTACTGCGTTATCGACTTTTTATGTAGAATAACTACACCACAAAGCCTTTGCCTTGTACAAGTGACCAACAATTCGCTGCAAAAACAACCTCGAAAGATCAACAGGCCCTACTAAGTTTGGCATAAGCAAAGCCTGCCCCCATCCCAGATAGTGAAGCAATTAATAACCCTGCTTGAATCTCAAATACTGCACATATCACAGCCAAGGTTAATGACACCAAGACACAAATCAGAATCGAAGGCTTTTTAACGGTAGGAACCACTAAAGCAATGAACGTTGTTGCTATTGCAAAATCTAACCCTAGTTCACCTAAGTTATCAATGGATTGACCAGCAATAATGCCCAGTAAGGTGGCAATATTCCAACCAATATAAAACGTCAAACCACCACCTAGTGCGTACCAACGGTCAAACTTGTGCCGCTGGCTTTCAGGCGATTGCTTTTCGGTTTTTAAGCCCTCTTGTTTCTCTTTTTGGGGATTAAGGCTGTCGGGTTTTGATCGCGCAGGGGCCTGACTATGATTTGAAATAGCGAATAGCTCATCGGTAAGTAGAAAGCCAAGTCCCAAACGCCATTTTAGCGGTAATGGGCTAATCTGAGTGCGCAATGCCATGGCATAGAGTAAATGCCGTGAAGTAATTAATAGAGTGGTAATTAAAATACTGCCTAAGCCCACACCCGCTTTAATCATTCCAAGTGCAACTAACTGCGCACTACCGGCAAAAATAATCGCCGACATTGCTTGGCTTTGAGTTGCTGTTAAGCCGATTTCTAATGCTAAAGAACCCGCTAAAATCCCCCATGGGATCACTGCAATGGTTAAAGGTAACACCGCCAATAGTCCCTTGATAAAGGATTGGCGTTTTTGTTTAGCCTCCCGATTATCGAGCATATCATTCGCGGCATTAGTATCATCAACATTAGTATCATCAACATTAGTATCATCAACATTAGTATCAGGCATAGTTTCGGTACTTCCTTGTTAAGAACACTTTTCATATTTTGACTGCGACACATATACGGGACAATAAAGTAAGGTCGCTAACAAACGTCGAAAACCATTGAAAATTAGCATACCTGAATAAACAGTTTGAGGAGAAGTAAAGCGTGAAAAATAGAATAATCTGCGTTAACCGTTAAGCTAATAGCAGTAAAGAATTAGCGACTATTATCCTGTTATACAATATTCAGCCATAAAAAAGACTTCCAAATGGAAGCCTTTTTATTTAATGATTCATTTAACAAGTCGATTGGCTAGCTCAATTAAGCGAGCTAAATCCCGCTGCATTAAGCTTTCTTGGCCAGCATCTCAGTCAACTTATCTATCTTATCATTAAGCAATTTTATATCTTCAGCCGTTGCGGTTTGCTCATTTGGCGTGTCATTTTCATCCGCTTGCTCATCACGCATGATTTTAGTTTCTTCACCCATCACATCTAATACGGCGCCAACCATCATGTTCAGGAAAACAAAAGTGGTTAAAAAGATAAAGGTTAGATAGTAAATCCAGCTTAATGGGTACACTTCCATGGTTTCGTACATGATGGATGTCCAAGACTCAAACGTAGAAATACGAAACAAGGTCAGCATCGCAATGGAGACATCCCCCCATAAAAAGTCATTTACATGAGCAAAGAACATGCTGCCAACAGCGCCGTAAATATAGAAAATCACGAACATTAATAGCGCTATATAACCCATGCGCGGAATGGCTTTTAGTAGCGCATTAATCAGCATTCGCAGCTCTGGCACCATAGAGACCAACCGCAAAACTCTGAATATACGCAGTAAGCGAGCCAGTAATATCGTTGAGCCGCCTAACGGCACTAAACTACCAATAACAATGATGGTATCGAAGATATTCCAGCCTTTCGAAAAGAAGGATTTGATGCCATCACTGGCCATAAAACGGATAATCAGCTCAAATAAAAAGAAGGCCGTTATGGCAATATCAAGTACCCATAAGCTTTGATCAAGCCAAGGCGGTAAATGATAGGTATGCGCACCAATCGACAAAGCCGACACGATAATGACAAAAATAACAAAGCCCTGAAAGGTTTTACTTTGATCAACTTTTTTTAAAACAGATAGCACACCCGTAGCTTGCATGATGACGTTTTTTCTCCCAGATAACCCCTCAACTTTTGAGGATCGCAGAGCCTACTTAACCAAACTTAAAATAGGCTTAAAAATCACGGTTTTTACGGTTAAGTTTTATCCACCTGTAATCCCTATAGAACACACTAATTCCAAAAAAACCAATAGCTCCTATTTGTGTATAACAACTAAAATTACCAGTATTCTAATTTAAATCAGCCCGTTATAACTTTGCATTAACAATATATCAAGTATATGATCTTGTTAATATTAGTAAGCTCAATATATGCACAGCACACAAAATGTTATTAATGAAATGGAGTTCAACTTGAAAATTATTATATCGTTATTGTTTATATTCGCTTTACAAGGTTGTAAGTCGACTAAAATACCTGAATATGAACCTAGTACAAATACCAATTCGGCAGAGTTAAAAGTGAGCGCAGGACTTTCTGGGCTATTTCTACATGGGAAAGTGACTCAGCTAGAAATTTTTGATGGGTGCTATAAGAAAAACTATAATTCAGAAAATGTAATCGGCCATGTCATTACCGAGCATAAAGATAAAACACCTGATATTTTATTGATTCCTGCTGGAAATAAGCTGTATTTTCAATTCGGTACAACAGAACCTAGTTGGAATTGTCATACCCACTTCAGCTTTACTCCTTTGCTTGATGAAAAGTACGAAATACACTATGGAATGGCATTTGCTGGCTGCGAAGTGAAAGTATCCAACAGGGGTAATATAGTTAGAGATGTAGAATTTTTAACTGCGGAGCCCAGTTATAGTAAAGAATGGCGTAAATGCACTGAAGAAATATGACCAACTAATCTATATGTAACAAGAATTTTGTAATTACGTCCTTCCCCCCATACTAAAAAGCCCCAGAGTTATAAACTTAGGGGCTTTTATTAGCAGTTGATAATCATAACTGGGCAAATTGCCGTATCAAGTTGTGATAAACGTGATGCAACTTATCTAGCTCGGTGCGATCGGTATTACCCGCTGCAATTAATGCTTGGATAGACTGATCGAGCTGATATAAGTTTTGCCTTAAGCCTGAATCTGCCACCATACTTTGCATCCAAGTGATCGCAGCTACACGTTCGCCGCGGGTCACGGCAGTCACTTTATGCAAACTACTTGATGGATACACCACAGCATATCCGGCAGGTAACTTAATAGATTGCTCGCCAAATTCAGTGGCAATAATGAGCTCGCCACCGTCATACTCTTCCGGCTCAGACAAAAATACCGTCATCGACACGTCACTACGAAGCACAACTTGAGTATTAGGTACTCGCATCACTGCAGCATCAACATGAAAACCGTACTCTTCTGATTCAGAGTAACGATTAAAGCAAGGCGGGAAAATCTGATGTGGCAGTGCAGCAGAAACCACTTTTGGCGTAGCGCCAATTTTAGTGAGTAACTGATTAGCTAAATGTTGCACATCAGGATCGCTAGCCAGTGCTTGCCGGTTGCTTTTCACATCAGCCGCCATGCCCATGGCTGTATTGCGGCCATCATCCCAATTTACTGTTTGCAGTTGCTTTCGATATAAAGCCACTTCTTGTTTCGACAGTATTTGCTCAATCACAATCATAACGACATTAAACTCTGTTATTAAAATTCATAAGTAGCTGATAGTTTAGCATTTCTTGCATCACCTAAATACATAAATGAACCAGAACGATATGCCGCCGTAAAGTACTCTTCATCAAGTACGTTACCCACATTTAAACGGAAAGTCAGCGCCTCCGTTGCATTGTAATTAGCAAATAAGTCAACCACTTGATAGTCAGGCACTACGATACTGTAACGGCCATTTTCGGCATCATAACCTGCTGCTGTATCAGGTTGTCCGCCGTACATTTCGCTTTGGTAGGTGTAACCTGCACCAATCACGAATGCATCATTAATTTGATAACGTAGCTGCAGGTAAGCACTTTCATCAGCAAAGTTACTTAATGCAAGACCCACGTTTTCTTCGGTAAATGACTCCAGCACTTCTGAGTCCATAATTGCGGCAGAGAACTGAACACTAAATGCTTCAGTGATGTTACCAACCATACCGAATTCAACACCTTGCACGCGGTTTTTACCGGTATTTAATGTTCCTAGCGTCGAGTAACTATCACCTACACTTTCCATTACATCACTTTTAGTGATTTGGAATACCGATGCTGAAAACATAACTTTATCTTCAAATAGCATCCATTTAGTGCCTAGTTCAATGTTTTCTACTAATTCAGGATCTGCTGCACGGGCTTGTTCAACATCACCACACACGCCACCATAGCCACAACTTGCGCCTAAATCAGACTCGCCACCATTAATATTGGTTGCCGTGCTGTAATTGGCGTAAATATTACCTTCATCTGTAATGCTGTACACTAAGCCGATATGACCGTTATACATAGTGTCATCGTACTCATAGAGTATGTCGCCATTACGTGTACTTGATGTATCGTTTTGATAATCAAAACTATCCTGTCTTACACCAAAGAAGAGTTCTACATCCTCAGTTAGCGCAACAGTATCCATAAAGTAGGCCGAAACGGTTTCGATTTGGTACTCAGCATCGTTAATGCCTTTACTATATGTACGCCCCATTAACTTATCGATGTTATCTACAGTATTGCCGTCGCCATCAAGAATACAGTATGCGCCAGCATCACCACGGCGGCCTGCCGTTATACAGTTAGTTTCATTGGCGTATGCGATGTCGTAAATGCCGTTATCAACTTGCTGATCGGTATACTCAAGTCCAAATACAAATTTGTTTTCCATACCCAAGATTTGAGTATTCCAAAACAGATTGAACTGAGTGCTAATGTAGTCAACTTCTTGATTGCCTTGGTGCGTACTTAGCGTCAACGTATCTGCACCTGGTGCTTCAAGGTCAGTTTCGCTCCTTATCGTACCGCGCACACCCGTGGTGATATAACCATTTTCGGTTTTACCAACTCGAGTCGCGTTATAAAACGTCAGGTTATCATTGATGTCATATTCAGTACGTAGGGTAAATGTCATTACCTCTGAATCTAAAAAGTCAGATTCTTGGGCATAAACAGGAATATCTGCAATAGGTTCACGTGTTGTTTGATCAAAATAACTGCCTAAATCAGCCACATCTTTGGCATCTAAATAGTAACCATCAGCGGTAAAAGATAAGTCATTGCTTGGTTCAAAAACTGCCGATAATTGCACACCATTACGCTCGCGGCTAATGCCCTCACGCCCAGGCTTATCTTCATCAGACAATAAGCCATTAAATCTCACGCCAACTGTATCTGAAATAGCGTGGTTATAATCCACAGTTAAGCGGCGGTGTTCATCAGTGCCTAAACCTAAATCAACGCGGCCTAAGTTATACGATGTTGACGCTTTTTTAGTGACGCTGTTAATCGCACCACCAGAAGAACCACGACCAGCAAATGTTGAGCTAGGGCCTTTGGTGATTTCAACAACTTCTGTGGCAAAACTTTCACGCGTCGTCATACCTGGGTCACGCAGGCCATCAACAAACACATCACTGCGCGCTTCATGACCACGAATAATATAACGATCGCCAAAGGCATTACCGTTTTCACCCGTGCCTAATGTAATACCAGCCTGGGCAGATAAAATATCTTTTAAATCGGTCTTACCTGACTCTTGGATCTGATCTTGTGTCAGTACGGTAATCACCTGCGGAGTATCAACTAAATCTGCCACTCGGCGTAAATCACCAGATGATTCAGAAAGATAAATCGAGCTCTTAACGCCATGAACCTTAATCCGTTCAATCGCCTCAGCTGATTGATTTTTATCACACTCAACACCACTGACTTCTGGGTTACAGCTTTGCTGATTCACTTCTTCAGCTGATGCGACTGGGCTACCAAACACTAGTGCGGCAGCAACGGCTTGTGCGCCTAATGATAAGTTTTTACTCTGTACAGGTTTCATCTTATGAACTGTCCTTTGTTAACAACGTCCTAAAAATTAGGCGCATCCTAACAAAGAATTAACATTAATGTAAATCGTTATCATTTAGATTTGCATTAATAATTAAGCTCATTTTAAATTAGTGAACCATTAAGTGAAGATTCAAAATAATAAACAGGGATATAAAGAGCCTAAATAATTATAAATACTAGGCTTTTATTTCATAGTAATGACTGGGTTTAACAATAAGGGAGGGAGGATTAAAAATACGAATTACACTTGGTAAATCTCTAACGGCAAATCATCAGGGTCACTAAAAAATGTAAACTTTTTACCTGTGTACTCGTCCACTCTAACAGGCTCAACATCAATACTGTGACTGACTAAATACTTAACTACCGCATCAATATCATTAACCTTAAACGCCAAATGGCGTAAGCCTTGCGCTTCAGGATAGCTAGGTCTTTGCGGTGCATTAGGGAGTGAAAACAACTCTATTTGACTGCCATCAGGTAAGGTTAAATCGAGCTTATAGGAGTCTCTTGCTTCACGGTAATTTTCGGCAATGACGTTGAAACCTAAAATCTCAGTGTAAAAATGCTTGGACTTAACATAGTCATTGCAAATAATCGCCACATGATGAATTCCGTTAAACATATCGCTCCTGTTTAAATACTTGATAAAAACAAACCCTGATAGATCACTCTATCAGGGTTTGCGGTAGACCTCACTATTGAGGAGTCACTGCTGAGAACTCACAGCTGAATGAGATTCAAACAGTTTTAACCCAACTAATGACTAAACGCCCACTTCAGCGCCATCGTCTTTACGAATAATCACAGTGGCCGCGCGCGGACGCACTGTGGTGCCATCTGGCGTTTCTTCAGTTGCAACAGCGCTATAAGGCCAGTTACGTGGATGCTGAATGTTTGCAAACACTGTGGTGTAATCAGGCGTAATCGCAAAACCTGTTACTTCACAACCATTTGGACCAACAAAGAAGCGCTTTAATTCCGCTTGGTTATCTGCACTGACGACCTGTTGTTGACCATTGTCGTCTGTCATCGGTGAAGGCACGATCGCTAGCATTTGATCGTTAGTGTATTCTTCAACTTCATCAGCGCCATTATCGGTTTGCACCCATAAAATACCGCGCTTATCAAATGCTAAACCGTCAGGACTCGCAAACTGATTCATATCAGTTAGGCCTGAGCGGTTAGTCTCTTCATCGCCATCAGCAGGTGAACCAAATACAAAGATATCCCATGTAAATTCAGTAGCATTGCTGCCTTCATCCCAACGGATAATATGACCAAAGCTGTTATTTAAACGTGGGTTAGCAGGGTTAGTGCTATCAACACGCTTAGTGTTATTGGTTAGGGTTAAGTAAACAGTCCCAGTGAATGGATCAACACTTGCCCATTCAGGGCGATCCATTGGCGTTGCGCCCACTAAATCAGCTGCACCTGCTGTATTGAGAATGATTGAAGCTACTGAATCAAAGCTGTCTGCTAGCGTGTTTCCATCGGTAGTCACACTGTCTAGGGTTAGTGCTAACCATTCTCCCACGCCATCTTCACTGAACTTGGCAACATATAATGTGCCGTCATTCATGTACTTATCACCAGTAATGATGCGATTAGCTGAGTTAGCATCAGCTTCTGTCCACAGCGCGGTAGACTCGTATTTATAAAGGTATTCAAAGCGAGAATCATGACCTGAATAAAATACTACAGGCTTACCTTCTTCAAGCTTACCAAAGGTACAACCTTCATGGCGGAAACGACCCAGTGCTGTACGTTTTACAGCACGTGAATTTGGGTTGTAAGGGTCAATTTCAACAATGTAACCATGGCCATTGGCTTCGTTACGGTAATCATTAGCCGCACTTGTACCTGAGGGCGTGACATCAAAACGAGCAAATTCATCTAAGCGTTCATCATCGTTACCAGCTAGGTGATCCCAGCCATAACGAGTGCCAGATGTTGATAGACCGATACGCTGCTGCTCTTGCGTTAACTCACCTCGGTTAACAAAGTAACCAGGCCAGTTTTCTTCACATGTTAAGTAAGTGCCCCAAGGCGTGTAACCATTACCACAATTGTTCAGTGTGCCACGCGCTTGGCTACCATCTGGAGAGTAACGCGTTTCAAGATAGGAGCTATAGGCTAAAGGACCGGCGATATCCATGACTGTTGCGCCCGTAAAGCGACGGTTATGATCGTCATTTTTAACCGTTTCCCACATACCATTGTTAAGTTTGATACGAACAACAGAAATACCATGGGCATTGATTTCTTTACGAATTTCATCAAGCACGGTGCGATTACCATCAGCATCTACCGTTGGACCCATTGGATGTAATGCGGCTTGGTCAATATATTCGTGGTTCACACATAATAAGCCGTCATCACCCGCTTCAGTTAATGGGAAAAAATGCATGCCATCATGATGCATCCCCATAGAATTAGCCTGATCTTCAGCAGTATTAGAACCGTCCTCTTTAAACGCATTAGCTTTATCGTTTAACGGCTCCCCCCAAGGCGCAAGTACATAAGCCGAGTAACCAGCAGCAACAGTTACCGCATCAGTTTTAGAACCAGCAATAGATTCAAAGCCTAGAGTAGCCTGACTCACATTCGGTGTATCTGGCGTTGAAGGTGTGCCATCGACAGGGTTTGAGTCATTATCAGAACTAGAACTACAACCTGCGATACCGAAACCACTGAAAGCCGTCATAGCACTTAATCCAAGACCACTTTTTACAAAGTTACGTCTTGAAAGATGTTTATCTAATACTTCGTTAAACGGTGTATTGTTGCTTTTATTAAAACGAGTTGGATCAAATGTAGCCTTGCTCATAAATTATCCTTGGGATCAAAAGTTGCCAAACATTGTTGTAATTTTTCGATAAAGATAAGAATTAAATATGACAAGCCGATGTGATGGAGATGACAAACAAATGTGACAAAAATGACAACAGGAAACAGATGAACAACAACTGAATCCTACAAGATACACTTAAAGCAATGATTTTTTTTATAAAAATAACGGCAATAAATGAGCTTATTGCCGAGAGAATGAAACTAAGTTGCGTTGACAAATACCTTTTTTAGCGTTGCTTTTTGGCAGATTTTGCCAGTGCTTTTTGGCGCGCTTGCTGCTTCAGTGAGCCTTTTTTAGTTTTACGCGTCACAGGCGCGACTTGGCTTAAATCAGGCTCAAAACCGCTATACCATTGCTGTGGTAATCGCCTGTCTAAAAAGGCTTCAAGCTTTATTAATTGTGGCTCATCATCAACACTTAATAAGGTAATCGCTTGGCCTTCTTTGCCCGCCCTGCCCGTGCGGCCAATACGATGAATATAGTCTTCATTTTGAAATGGCAGCTCAACATTAACCACATAATGCAATTCATTAATATCTAAGCCTCTGGCCGCGACATCGGTAGCCACCAACGCTTTAACTTCACCCGATTTAAATTGCTCAAGCACGGTTTCACGCACCGCTTGCGATAAGTCAGCATGAAATGCCGCCGCATTAACGCCCGCTTGCACCATTTGTTTTGCAAGCTTATCCGCACCTTGTTTAGTACGGCTGAACACTAATGCCTGTTGCCAATCTTCTTTTTTAATAAGGTGGCATAACAAAGGCAGCTTATTACTAGCATCGACGTTATAGACTCGCTCCACAATTTTGGCTGCCGTTGTATTGCGCTCACTCGCTTCAATCACATGGGGTGATTGCAGTAATCGCTTACTAAATTTAAAAATGCGATCATCCAATGTGGCTGAAAAAAGACATGTTTGGCGAGTTTTCGGTAAGCGTTTCAAGATGTCGATGATTTCATCTCTAAAGCCCATGTCTAACATGCGGTCAGCTTCATCAAGCACTAGATAGTTAATGTCAGATAAAGACAAAACCTGCTGACGAACTAAATCCAGCAGGCGCCCAGGCGTTGCAACAATAATATCAGCGCCACGTTTTATCGCTTCGATTTGCGCTTTAATAGCAACGCCGCCATAAACAGACACTGTCTTAACAGGCGTTAACTTAGCGTAGCTTTCGACACTTTGGCTTACTTGCTGCGACAGTTCTCGGGTTGGAACCAATATTAGTGCTTGAGTTGAACCAGATTGCGGAGCTGCTGAGTGTGGAGTCGCTGGTTCAATCTGATTAAGTAATTGCTGCAAGATAGGTAATGCAAACGCCGCCGTTTTACCTGTGCCAGTTTGCGCGCCAGCTAATACATCTTTACCAGCAAGAATGACAGGTATTGCTTGTTGCTGTATTGAAGAAGGCTGTAGGTATTTCAACTCGGTTAAACGTTGTAAAAGTTGAGTCTGAAGCTCAAGTTCGGCAAAAGGCATTAATCTATCTCCAAAAATATTGACCGTTATTTTACCATGTCAGTCACATTTTCACGATGTAGCAGTGATGATTTCCGCCACTAAATTCTCATCATAAACGTCATTTTCATGCAAAAAATTTAAATATTATTCAAAAATATCACTAATTCAATGGGAACAAAAATAGCCACAAATACAATACATTATAACATATCAAAAAATTAATCCTTTATAATTCAAACATTAATAAACAGATTATATCAGTACAATTTATTCAGTTTTAAGTGGTCACATTTCGGTCATCAAAACATCAAATAACTGCAAGCTAACATTCACAACATCCGATTAACCTTTGTGCGTTTTCATTGGGCAGCTAACTCTGCTTTCAACCACCACTCGTCAATAGGATAGACAACATAATGAATAAGACCTGGAAAGCATCATATGGTGTGCTTGCTTTAGTCATTTCAAGTGCCTTAAATGCTGAAGTGCTACCGTCATATCAAACTGAGAATGCTTGGTTTACTGATGCGCAAAGCGCAATCGACACAAAACTGGATACTAATAATCAATTTAAAGCCAAAAACGTGATCATTTTTGTCGGTGATGGGATGGGCGTTTCAACCCTAACTGCATCGCGCATTCTTCAGGGACAAATGGCAGGACAACCTGGTGAAGAAGGTTACTTAAGCTTCGAAACATTCCCTCACACTGCTTTAGTAAAAACCTATAACGTTGATGCTCAAACGCCGGATTCTGCGGGCACGATGACAGCCATGATGTCAGGCCTTAAAAGTGATGCTGGTGTTCTAGGTGTTGATGAAGATATCGTTCGCGGTGACTGTTCAACGGTTGCTGGAAATGAAGTGGTTACTGCACTTGAACTAGCTGAAATCAAAGGCTTATCAACGGGTGTTGTTTCAACGGCGCGTATTACTCATGCAACACCAGCTGCAACCTATGCAAAATCAGCTGATCGTAACTGGGAAGATATCTCAGACATGCCAGAAGATGCACTAACTGGCGGCTGTAAAGACATTGCCGAACAACTGGTGAATTTTGAAGCCAATCTCGAAGCACGTTTTCAAGGTGTGGATATCGATGGTATCGAAGTCGTCATGGGTGGCGGTCGTCGTCATTTTTTACCAAAAGACGCCACATTTAACAGCGCAGATGCCGTGAGTGAAATTGAAGGCGATCGCACAGATTCACGTAATTTAACCGCAGAATGGCAAGCCAAATACAGCGAAGGTGTTTACGTCATGGATCAAGCAGGATTTGATGCCATCGACACTGAAAATACCAAGCAAGTCATGGGACTATTTAATGAGTCTCATATGCAATATGAAGCAGACCGCGACAATGATGTGGCAGGTGAACCTTCAATAGCTGAAATGACAGGTAAAGCGATTGATATTCTTGATAACAATGACAATGGTTTCTTCTTAATGGTTGAGTCTGGTCGTATTGACCATGGCCACCATGCTGGTAGCGCTTATAACGCATTAACTGACGCTATTGCCCTATCTGATGCAGTTAAAGAAGCTGTCGCAAAAACTGACCCAAGCGAGACCCTTATTTTGGTTACCGCTGACCACGGCCATGTATTCACTATTGCTGGTTACCCAAAACGCGGCAACCCAATTTTAGGTAAAGTCGTCGCTATTGGCGAAACTGAACCAACTGTGGCATCTGATGGCTTACCGTACACAACACTCGGCTACACCAATGGTAATGGTTTCCATGATTTAGGCGACGAAACCAATGCGGATGCGGGTTATGGCGAAGACGTAAATGCTGGTCGTCAGGACTTAACAAACGTTGATACCACTACATCAGGATTTCACCAAGAAGCCTTGATTCCAATGAGTTCAGAGACCCATTCAGGTGAAGACATTACTTTGCATGCACAAGGCCCTGGCGCACAACTTGTGCAAGGTGTTGTTGAGCAAAGCGTAGTATTTCATCTTATTGAACAATCTCTCGACTTAATTCAGGAATAAGCAGGAAATGAATATGAAAAACTTAAATCTATCTCTTGTCGCCCTTGCTGTAATCGGTCTATCTGCTTGTTCAGACGGTGATGATGGCGCTAACGGAACCAATGGTACTGACGGAACAAATGGTGCTGATGGTTCAAATGGTTCAACGAGTCTTATCGTACAAACAGCATTAGCCATTGGCGACGCTAACTGCCCTAACAGCGGTGTACAAATTGATTCAGGTATTGATGCTGATAGTGACGGTGCATTACAAACCGCTGAAATCACTGCTACAGAATACGTATGTGCACCAGGTAATACTGAAATTAGTACCAGCGAAATCTTAACCAGTGTTAATAACGACTGGTTTGTAGCGGGCCAGCAAGAAATCACCACCGCACGCCAAAATTGGCTGAATGCAACCATGCCAAATCTAGTGGCAAGTAACAGCGCTAAAACATCAGCGCAATCAGTCGCAGCAGTCAATGCTAGCGCCTTAAATGAGTTACGTGGCAGCGCTAAAAACGTGATTTTGTTTGTTGGTGACGGTATGGGTATTTCAACTGTCACAGCAGCGCGTATTTTAGAAGGACAAATGCAAGGTAAAAACGGTGAAGAGCATAACCTTTCATTCGATACCTTCCCATTTGCAGGTCTTGCTAAAACCTACAATGTTGATGCACAAACGCCAGATTCAGCAGGCACCATGACTGCGATGATGAGTGGTGTGAAAACGGATGCGGGCATTTTAGGGGTTGATGAAAATGTTGAGCGTGGCGATTGCAGTACAGTGGCAGGCACTGAGTTAATCACCGCATTAGAACTGGCAGAAATAGCGGGTAAATCAACGGGTGTAATCTCAACTGCACGTATTACCCATGCAACACCCGCTGCTACTTATGCTAAATCTGCCGATCGTAACTGGGAAGACATCTCAGATATGCCTGAAGAGGCCGTTACAGCTGGTTGTAAAGATATTGCTGACCAACTGGTTAACTTTGAAGCCAATCTTGAAGCGCGCATTAACGGGATTGATGTTGACGGTATCGACGTTGTTATGGGGGGCGGTCGCCGTCATTTCTTACCTAAAGATGCAGCTTATAACTCAGCAGATGCAGTCAGTTCAGTTGAAGGCGACCGCACCGATGGCCGTGATTTAACAGCTGAGTGGCAAGCGACCTACACAGACGGTGTGTATGTGATGGATCAAGCAGGCTTTGATGCCATTGATGCCGCTAATACGACTCGTGTGATGGGCTTATTTAACGAGTCTCATATGCAATACGAAGCTGATCGCGCCAATGATGTTGCAGGTGAACCCTCTGTCGCTGAAATGACTGCTAAAGCCATTGATATCCTAGATAACAACGATGAAGGTTTCTTCTTAACGGTTGAATCTGGTCGTATCGACCATGGTCATCACGCAGGCAGTGCGTATAACGCATTAACTGACACTTTGGCATTCTCAGATGCGATTGCCAAAGCAGTTGAAATGACGGATATGTCTGACACATTAATCATTGTTACTGCCGATCACGGCCACGTGTTTACCATTGCAGGTTACCCAAAACGCGGTAACCCAATCTTAGGAACAGTCGTTGGCATTGGTAGCGAAGAACCTTCAACAGCTTCTGATGGTATGCCATACACCACACTGGGTTACACCAATGGTCGCGGCTTTAAGAACCTAGGTACTGAAACGGATGCAGATGCTGGTTACGGCGAAGACATTACCGCAGGTCGATTTGACCTCACTGATGTCGACACAGCCTCTTCTGGTTTCCACCAAGAGTCATTAGTGCCTACCAGCTCTGAAACTCATGCGGGTGAAGATGTTGGGATCTATGCTTACGGCCCAGGAGCAATGTTAGTCAATGGCACCAATGAACAGAGTGTGATTTACCACATCATGGACTTTGCTGCTGATTTAACTAACAAAGCTAACGCTGCGCAAACCAACTAGTCATTACTGTAATTGTACTAAGAGCTGTAATACTAGCTTTAATAAGATCAGCTCTTTGAACAGTAATAAGAGCTGTTGTAATAAACCCTTTGGCTGTAACCCAGTTGCAGCCATAGGGTTTAATTAATTATTTAGTCTTAACCTATTTACACCGACATTGAGCAAAATAACCAATGTCATAGGAGTTTTTGTGAAGTTATCACTGCCTTTATCATTCATGCTATCAAGCTTACTCATCACGTTATCGAGCGCTGCTGAAGCTCAATGTGAGTTATCACCATCAAACTTGCAGGCAAGTTATCAACTCACCTCCTCTGATAATTCGCCAAACTTATCGAGTAAAAATTCGAGCCACACAAGCCAGCTAAACCTATGGCGTCAGGGAAACACCGTCGCACATCAATACCCGCAAACAGACATAACCGAATCGTGGTTTTTGCTCAATAATAAGCAAATCAAACCCACCCGTTTTTTTGATCATTATCAACGCGGCATAGAATACCAACCCGGAGAAGTAGTACACGGGAAATCTGAACACGACTGGTCATATCGTTATCAATTTATCTCTGACAAGCTTATTTCACAGTTAACCCTTAGCGCCGAAACAGGCAAAGGCTGTGAGCGTCAGCAAGTGCTCACTCAAACCTCTGCCAACAGTAAAATTGAGTTAGTTTGGTTACCTGAACTTCAACTTATCAGTCATTTTAGTTGGACAAAAAACCAAGGAAAACATCAAATACATGAGCAATGGCAACTGACTGAACTCAGCCATGATGCAAATAAAATCGCGACTTTTTTCAAACAGCTTAATCATTACAAAATGACCGATTACGCCGATATTGGCGACGATCATAGCGATGAGTTTTTAACTAAAATGGTGACGCTAGGGTTTGTTGAGCACGGCGCATCTGGGTTTTATGACACAGAAGGAAAAGCAATCAGTGATGGGCATTCACACTGACATTAACTTAGACATGGACATAAACATGGGCATAAACATGGACATAAACATGGACATAAACATGGACATAAACATGGACATGCTGATTAAACATTCAGTTTATATAGTGTTTCCAAACCAGCTTTGAGTTAAAGGCGCTCTTTATACCACGCTTCAAAAGGGAGTTGCTCGTAACTCCCTGCTAATCTTGCTTATAAGCAATCAACAAACTTGAGTGATCAGTTTCATTCCGGTCGACATTCCCTATCTTCTACAATCCGCCCCCTACCTTCTACCTTCTATCTTCTATCTTCTA
>NZ_JBFRJJ010000038.1:0-14962 GCF_041468785.1 Shewanella sp. 10N.286.52.E4 | reverse complement strand
CTTCTATCTTCTATCTTCTACAATCCGCCCCTACCTTCTAGTCTGCAGTCGTCTATGAGGCTTGATATAAAACAAGTGCATTATTGAGTTCAAATAGCTACCTTTATACATATAAGGATAAAGATGATATTTAATCACTCGCAAATAAATGGAACAGAAAATGGGAGAGGCAAATGGATAAAGCACTGCAAACCATGATTGATAACATGCCGGAAAAAACCGGCAAGTCATTACCAGAGTGGCTCGACATACTTGCACAGCAGAATATTGAAAAGCATGGAATGGCAGTTAAATATTTAAAAACCGAACATGGAGTAACCCATGGCTTTGCCAATACGATTGTGACCTTATCAAAACAAAAAGATGAGTCTACTGATGAGTTAGTTACCCAACAATATCAAGGCAAAGAAGCACTGACGCCAATTTACGATTTACTGATTTCTATTGTAAGCAACTTTGGCCAAGACGTAGTAATAACCCCTAAAAAAGCGACAGTGAGCATCATTAGGAAAAAACAATTTGCCCTGATAAAACCAGCCACCAAAACCCGTATCGATCTTGGCTTAAAAATTAAAGATACCGAGCCCCAAGGTTGCCTAGAAGACTCAGGGCCTTTTGGCGCAATGTGTAGCCACCGCATACAGCTCAAAGATATTAGTGATGTGAATGATGAAGTAAAACAATGGCTACAACTTGCTTATCAGCAATCGGTTTAATGCTCACTTGTACCAGCTCACTTGTACCAGCTCATTTGTACTAGTTCATTTGTAAAAGCTGACTTTAATGGTCGATAGCTTGAAATGGAGCTAATGAGCTAACTTCATTTCAAGCAAAGGATTTTGCGGGTTTTGACTAAAGTGCTCACTCTCTTCGACTGCGCCACAATGCTCAAAACTTAGTTTTTCTAAGATACGAATAGAGCCTTTATTTTGGCTGGCAACCTCAGCAATAATCGGCCTTTTAGAATGGCTTTTAACAAATATGCTTACTGCTTGACTGGCTATGCCCTTGCCCCAAAACTCACGTCCGAGCCAATAACCTAAAAACCAATCAGGGTGGGCGCTAGCCGCATTCATCGACCATAACAGCACACTGCCCACCAGCACGTCATCTGCGATTATTCCCTGGGCAAAAACATCCTCTCGGCCTAATACATTGGTGCGCCAATGTTCAAAAAAGCTGTCTCGATCTCTTGCTGGAAAGTCCGCCATTTGATTAGCGACTGGATCATCTTGAAATTGATAAAGTGCCTCTAAATCTGCTTCGGTTAAATCTCTAAGTTGGATCAACATGAATTATCCTTATTCATTTCAGCAAAGCTCTTGTTTTAAGCTCGTGTTTAAAGCTTATGTTAATAGATTATTTTCAAAGCCCATTTCATCACCCTACTTAAGAAAGTTCAGTAAAAATGATAAACTGCTCTGCTTTTTTAGACTGCTGTTTTACAATACACCCAATTGCCTAATGCTAAATAAAATTGAATTGAAAGCAAGTCTGTTTTCAATCTGTTCTTAGCTGCTTTTTAAATTTTTAATAGGACGACCCAAGTGACCGACTCATCAATGCGCCTTAATAAATACATCAGTGAAAGTGGCATATGTTCACGCCGTGATGCCGACCGTTTTATTGAGCAAGGCAATGTGTTTATCAATGGTAAACGTGCACAAGTGGGCGACCAAGTTTCTTTTGGCGATAAAGTTAAAGTAAACGGCCAAGATATTGAGCCAAGAGATGCTGAAGATTTGGTGTTTATCGCACTGAATAAACCTGTCGGTATTGTCAGTACCACAGAAGGCACTGAGCGAGACAACATTGTTGATTTCGTCAATCACTCCACCCGTATTTTCCCTATTGGCCGCTTAGATAAAGACTCCCAAGGTTTGATCTTTTTGACCAATAACGGCGACTTAGTTAATAAAATCCTCCGTGCTGGGAATAATCACGATAAAGAATATATTGTCACGGTGAATAAACCAATTACTGATGACTTCATTAAAGGCATGGGCGCTGGCGTACCTATTCTTGGCGTAGTGACTAAAAAATGTAAGGTTGAACAAGTCTCGCCTTACGCATTCAAAATTGTGCTTGTACAAGGTCTTAACCGTCAAATTCGCCGCATGTGTGAATATTTCAATTTTGAAGTCACTAAGCTTGAACGTCAGCAAATCATGAATGTCAGCCTAAAAGGGCTACCGATTGGCGAATGGCGTGACTTAGACAAACAAGAATTAGATGTGTTATTTGAGATGATCAAAGACTCATCATCTGAAGACAAAAAAGCAGCACCAAAGAAAAAGCCTAAACCTAAGCCCAAAACAGCTTCAGAGCGTGGAAAGATTGAAGGGCCAGAGCACTTTATGCAGCATAACCGCAGCACCAAACATAAAGGCCAAGCAAAAGGTGGCGGCAAAGGCCAAACCAAAGGTCAAGCTAAGGGAGCTGGTAAAGCTAGCGGCAAAGGTAAACCAAGTGGTGGCCGTAAGCCAAATCGCGCGCGTTAATAACGAGTTACAGCTGATATAAATAGGGCGCCAGTAGCAATACTGGCGCCCTACTTTTTTAGATTTGATAACAAAGTTATTTGCCTAATAAAAACGTCATCGGAATATTCAAACGTTCAGCCCAATCACTTTCATTATGGGCTTTACCTTTAAAGAAGTGGGTTTGCCAAAGGGCTTTATCATAGCCTGAAGTCTCAAACAGTTTATCTACCTCAGCCTGCAAAGGCGGATACATGGCATCTAAAGTTTGATCGCCATAATCAAAATACAATTTCACTTGGGGATTAGTGGCAATCTGTTTAGCCAAATACTGGTTAAACACTTGCGGGATAGGGTTATCTTCAGCAGCGAAAGAGCCTGGCCAATGAGTCGATAAGCAAGCCGCACCGCCAAAGACTTGTGGATATTCTAACGCTGTATACCAAGAGATTAATCCGCCCATACTTGAGCCCATAATGAAGGTATTTTGCTTATCCGTTGCCACCTTAAAATGTTCATCGATATAGGGCTTTAACTCAGTAACGATAAACTCAGCATACTTATCAGAATACACAGCTTGAGCTAATAGCTTTTCAGTTGCATTGCGCTGGGTTTGATACAAACTGGTTTGCGTGTCAGCAGTTAATGATTCAAAAGGTTTTTGCGGAAAATATTCGCTATGACGAGACTGCTCGGCATTATGAATCCCCACAACAATAAACGGCTTAATATCTTTACTCTTATTAAGACTTGCTGCGGTTTCATCGACTTCCCAAGCAGTACCATTCCATGATTGATTCGCATCATATAACACCTTGCCATCATGCATATACACCACGGCATAAGGCGCTTTAGCGGGGTAATCCTCTGGCAGCCACACATCAATAGGGCGTGGTTTTATCAGCTCAAATGGTAAGGCTTGCGCATCTAATCGCTGCAGTTTTCCATCAGACACGTTAGGCAAAACGTCATCGGCTCGAACAGCAGTCGATGTGACTGTCATTATCATTGCGCATGAGAGCAACACAAGCATCATCAGCGCTTTGATTTTCTTAGTGTAAAACGAGGGTGCTATACTCTGAAAAATATTCTGAAAGCCACTTTTAAAACCGCTCTTAAAACCAAAGCAAATAAGATTATAAGTGTTAATGAGTGAAGTCTTCATTGACTATCCTGTTCACCATACTTGTGTGTTTAACCTACAACACTTGATGTAAAAACATAAGTATTAACCTACCACTTCATACGTATTCAACTTCGTCACCAATTGAAATCTCTTAAATTAAGCAGCTGTGATTACACGATAATTAATCTATCAACGCCTACTAATTATCCTGTTTATCTTCAGCTTTCATCCGCTCAACATCTTCTTTGCTGAGTCCTATCGCTTCTGGCATATAACAGGTTTTCACCAACTGAAACATTTGCACTAAAGAGCTCAATTGCCCTGCATGCATTTGCAGGTTCAATAACGCCATTGCGGCGCCTAGTTCATCACCATCAGCAATCTCAGGCACGTTACTTAACGCTTTATTGGCTTGCGTAAGCTGAGTAATCATACCTTGGTATTCTGTGACCTTTTCAGGCAGATAACAGGTCGACGTTTCAGGGAGTTGCGCTAAAAAGTGTTCGAACTCAGCCACAAACAAGTTGGCTTCAATGAGAGTTTCATTCCCCAATAATTGCAGTTGCTGCACCTTACCACTGTTAAACACCGCGCTAGCACTCTTGCCCGCTTCAGCCATTTGATTAAAGTCATCCATTAACTTGACCTGCATGTCTGAAAGTAACTGACTTCTTTGTGCAATAGGCCTGACTTTGGCATCAAATTCGAGCATTGCTGCTCGGTTATCGGCATAAGCATTAATACTCAGCCCAGCCATGAGTATTGTTACAGCAACATACTTAGCAAATGTCATTTGAATGGTTTCCTTAAAAATGTAGTGCTGGCACTCTGAGTGCCATTAAACGAGTTAATTCATAGTCACAGAATACCAAAAAAGTGAATAGGATTTTAAAATAACAGTATCCTTTTTTACTCTTTCAAATACGGACATAATTAACAATGAAGGCTAATTCTATTGATGCTAACTCCCCCGCTGAATATAGCGATATCGACATATTTGATACAGTGATGACTTTAATTACTCATATTTCTAGAATTACATCACTAAGTATTATTTATATAATAATTAATAGCTTATAGAATACGAAAGTCGTTACTCAACTGGTTAAGTTTGAGTACTTTATATTCAAGGATTAGGAAAATAAAATGGATTTTACCCCCAATTGGCGCCCGTCAATCATTGCGGCTGCGCTTTCAATTGCATTAGTTGGTTGTGGCTCATCAGACTCTGATGACAGCGCTCCAGAACAAGACAAGAATATTGCACCTCAAATAACTTCTTCGGCAATCGTTACTGCGATTGAAGATATAGCATATAGCTATCAAATTACTGTGACAGATCCTGACGACAGTAATAATGGAACAGATCTAAACTATGAATTAACCAACGCGCCTGAAGGCATGCTTATATCAGATATGGGGCTCATTACTTGGACGCCAATTGAAGGAGTTCTGACATCAGGAACTGTGACAATAAGTGCTTCTGATGGTGGTGAAGACGGTGCCACTGCTGCAACTCAAAATTTTGAAGTCATTGTTACACCTGTCAATGATAGCCCTTTGATAACTTCCACCCTAATGCT
Source organism: Shewanella sp. 10N.286.52.E4 (assembly GCF_041468785.1). Lineage (NCBI taxonomy): Bacteria > Pseudomonadati > Pseudomonadota > Gammaproteobacteria > Alteromonadales > Shewanellaceae > Shewanella > Shewanella sp. 10N.286.52.E4. Next base: position 9,773 of record NZ_JBFRJJ010000038.1, on the reverse strand, counting down.
GACCGCAGTAGAAGACACACGGTATACATCTCAAGTGGTTGTAGAAGACAGTGATGACCTATTAGAAGGCTTAAATTTTTCGTTAGAAAATGCACCAGAAGGCATGGTTATTGATGCGACTGGACTTGTTTCATGGACACCAACTGAAGGTGTTCTTACTTCTGGCGAAGTAACTCTAACAGTCGCAGACGGTGGTGAAGATAACGCTGTTGCTGCAACAGATATATTTGAAGTCATTGTTACACCAGTCAATGACGCTCCAACGGTATCGTTAATAACAGAACAAACCGTTAATGCGGGTGAGACATTTACATACCAATTAGCGGTATCTGATGTTGATGATTTAAATGTTGAAAATGATATTAGCTTTGAAATGATTTCTGGCCCAGCAGAATTAACCATTTCTGCAACAGGCTTAATCAGTTATAACTCTACTGTAACTGAGACCACATTAACTGATATATCCATTAGCGTGGCTGATGGTGGTGAAGATGGCGCTGTACCTGCAATCGTTAGCTTTAGTCTTGATGAGAAGTTTTTTGTGGCTGTTTCAGGTAGCACAATCAACTACTTCAATGGCGAAAACATTGTTGACAGTTCCGTCATGCTATCTAACGGTTATACCCAGTCGCAACTGGCCACTTCTGATGCTGATGGAAATTTTTCAATCTTAATTCAAGATACTGAAATAACTGATCGCTTAACTTTATCTGCTGATGCAACTGGTTTCGCTGAAGCAGCCATTAGCTTCTCTAGTTCAGAATTAGCTCAAGCACACAACTTACTCTTATTACCTGTACATCAGACGGTAAGTTTTGATGCCTCACAGGTTAATGAACTCAGTGTTGAAGATACATTATTAGTCACTTTACCTGAAGATAGCCTAGTTAATGCCAATGGCGATTTAGCTGAAACTGCAGTTCTCGCTGAGCTAACAATCATTAACCCTGCCATTGATATAGAAATGATGCCAGGTGACATGTTGACCATAAATGAAGCTGGCGAGATTGTGCCGATTGAATCATTTGGCGCAATTACCGTTAGCTTTGAAGATGAAAATGGTAATCCACTACAACTCGCCGAGGGGAAAACTGCAGAAATTCGAATTCCTGCAGTCGGTAGCTTCCCCCCTAGCACTATTCCACTTTATTACTTTGATGAAATATCGGGGTTATGGGTTGAAGAAGGCGAAGCAACTCTAATGAATGACAACGGACAATCTTATTACGCAGGTAATGTGAGCCATTTCACCACTTGGAATGCTGATAGAATTTATGAAACCGTATTCATCAATGGCTGTGTTGCAGATGTTGAAGGCACTCGTCTTACAAGCGCTAGATTAAATTCAGATGGCCGAGATTATTTTGGACGCTCTGTCACTTACTCTGACTCAAATGGTGATTTTAGCTTGCCAGTACGTCAAAACTCTTCAATGTTAATCGGCGCATCATTGGGCTTTCAGAGTAGAACAGAAATAATGGCAACAGGAAGCGAGGATATCACTTTGCCTGAGTGTCTAGTGCTTTCTGAAGCATTAACGAAAATCACCTTAAATTGGGGGGAAGCGCCTCGGGATTTAGATTCACACCTCTTTATTAGCCAAGGTGATACTGAACTAGGACATGTTTATTTTGGAAATCGTGAAGTGACTATTGAAAGTAGTGTCATTTATCTTGATGTTGATGACATCACAAGCTATGGACCTGAAGTTATTTCAATACCTAGCTATCCTGTTGCGGGTGTTTATGATTACTTCGTTTATAACTACTCTAGCTCACCAGCGATAGACCCAGCAACGACTCGAGTAGAAGTTATTTTTAATAATGAGCAATACTTATTTACTCCACCAACAGAAGATATCACTCTATGGTGGCATGTTGCTCAAATAGAGAAGTCTGCTGAAGGCATTCTAACATTTACTCCGATGAATGAATGGGTCGACGCGCCAGACAGAACGCCGCAATCTTTGTCTTTGCCTTCGTCTTATTCGACTCAAGCTGCACCACTAAAAGCGTTGCCTTTAAAAGCAATAGATTCATTAGTGAATGAGCTGATTAACAGTAAATATTACGTCAAATAGTATTAGCTTAGTTCGCTTTCAATTAGGAAATAGCTTTAAAAGGGTTTAGTTCATCAATTAAATCCTTTAGTCATCCAGATTGAAACGTACACAAATTTATTGTCGGTTAAAGCCATGCGCCCGTATTTGTACGGGCGCATTTACTGTTGGACCCTTAATATGTTTTCACCATTTATATCAACCAAAATGACAAAATCAGTCTTTATTGCACTCATTATTTCAGTCTCTATTCCTATACAGGCAAAAATTAAAGCGCCACTATTTAATCCACCTGAAGAGGTGAAAAAAACGGAAAGTTTAGTCCGTAACTACAGTCCTTATTCGTTGATTAATCAAACGGTGAAGTCGATTAACGCTTTACCAGTAGAAGGCAGATTGACACGAATTAATTATCGCTTAGACCCGAAATTTACACCTCATAACTTACACAATAATTATCTTGAGCAAATTAAGGACTTAGGCGGTGAAATTATTTTTAGCTGTATTAATAACGCCTGTGGCAAAGAGTCGAAACTTAAAAATTTTATTAAGCCAATTGACACTGTCGGTGGTCGTAACCCTGCCTTAACCACCACAAAAATAACACTTGAAAGCCGTGATGTGTACGTATCGATATACATCAGTGACTGGAAAAAAGCCACTAATATTCAATTGGATATCATTGAAGTTATTGATGAGCCCTTAGATATAATTGCTATTGATAAAGACTATCTAAAAGCTGAAGTGAGCGAAATTGCCGTAAAGGATAACAGTAGCAAGGATGAAAGAGGCTCGAGCGATCACCCGATGCTCACTCGAATTCCAGGGGCTTACATTCAAGACTATAAGACCTTTCAATTTGGCCAAACCACTGTCGCTTCTAAAAAAGTCGGTAAGAAATTCACCACAGAAGTCATTGAAGGGAAAATTACCGATATTGCTTATCGATTACCTCGCAGCTATTCAGAATACGAAGTGGATGCAAACTATCAAGCTGCACTTAACAAGCTAGGGTTTATCGAGACTTTTAGCTGTATTGCAAAAGAATGTGGAACCGATAGCAAGTTCCAAAGACACTTCAATGCACTCGCCACAAACGGCACCACAGAAAGCCAATTCTATCGCCTTTATTCACTAAAAAAGCCAACAGGCAATGTGTATGTGATGACGTACATAATTGGTTATATTAATGGCCTTTCGAGCGAATTACGGATCATTGAAGAAAATACATTAAACACTGAACGCTTAACCATTGATTTAGATGGCCTAACAGACAAAATAGCGCAAACAGGCCATGTTGCGCTTGATGGCCTATTGTTTGAATTCGACAGTGACAAACTGATGCCAGAGGCAATGGAGGTTATAAAAGTGGTTGCAGAGTATCTTACAAGTCACCCTAAACAAGGTTTCTATGTTGTTGGCCACACTGACGATCAAGGCGGGCAAAGTTATAATAAAGCGCTGTCAGAAAAACGCGCCAAAGCGGTTAGAAATACACTAATAAATGACTTTAATATTAAGCCTTCTCAAGTTGAATCAGCAGGGCTTGGTGAATATGCGCCTGTTGCTAGCAATATGAATGATACTGGTAAAACACAAAATCGCCGAGTCGAGCTGGTGCTGAGATCAGATAGTAAATAAGCCCTGTGATTACAGACACAAAAAACCAGCATCTCTGCTGGTTTTTTTATCAATAACTTTCAGGTAAATAATCTCAATTACATTACAACTAACTCACCTTAAACTGCCCGACTTGTTCACTTAGTTGCTGTGACAAATCATTCATTTGCACACTAGCCACATGTGATTGGTCTGCATTAGTGACGGTTAATCTGGCTTCATCACTAATATTGACAATATTACGGTTAATCTCTTCACTTACCGCTGTTTGCTCTTCTGCTGCTGTGGCAATTTGAGTGGCCATATTCGCAATTAAGGCAACCGATTGAGTAATACTGGATAATGCTTCGCCCGCTTTAGCGGCCTGTTCAGTGCTTTGTACAGCTTGCTGACGGCTTGAATCCATCACTGTCACCGCATCTTGAACACCTTTCTGAAGTTGACCAATCATTTGTTGAATTTGATTAGTAGAATCTTGTGTTCGTTTCGATAACGTTCTTACTTCATCAGCAACAACGGCAAAGCCTCGTCCATGTTCGCCTGCTCTTGCAGCTTCAATTGCCGCATTTAACGCGAGTAAGTTGGTTTGCTCTGAAATGCTACGAATCACATCTAGAATACTGCCTATATTATCTGCGTTATCTTGTAATTGCTGAAGCGCATTGGCAGCTTGCTCCACCCCATTACTCAGTTGTTCGATGGAAGTAATGGTTTGTTGAACAATTTTATCCCCCTGTAAAGCCTGCGTATCTGAATCTTTTGCTGCTTGAGCTGCAAGCTCGGCGTTATTGGCCACTTCAATAACTGTTGCCTGCATTTGATTCATCGCTGTGGCAACTTGTTCAGTCTCGCCTTGAAGACGTTGCATCCCTTCTAAGGTTTCACTACTCGATGCCTTTAGCTGCACACTTGCAGTGCCCAATTGCTGTGTATCGCTACTAAAGTCCGTGATAAGCGTACGAATATTTCGGACAAAAAGATTAAAACTTCCAGCGACTTCTGCTATTTCACTTTGGCCGCTGTCATCTAAAGAAACGGTAAGATCTTTAGAACCAGAAGCCACATTGCGCATTGATGTATCTAAAGCTGTGAGTGGGGTTAAAATATTTCGATATAGTATCGATAAAATCACAAGTATGAATAAGCCAATGGCTAAGCTCCCCCATAGTTGAACAGTTGTCGCATTATCTGTGGCGTTTAAGGTTTCTTTTACCGCTAAGGAAAACTTGTGGTCTAATTCTTGAGCCAATTCATCTAAATTAGTCGCTAATGTTGACGATGCATCATCAAAACCACCCTCACCTTTCATTAACAAGTTTCCTGCTTCAGTTCCTTCGTTCAAATATGCATCAGCCATATTTTCACCAGAAACATACAAGTCTTGTACCTGTTGTTTAATGCCTTGGGCTTGTACCGAATATTCAGGGGATATTTTTGAGAGTTTATCTAGGTTTGTTAAGGCTGCATTCAAGCTCTCATAAGCTTCAGATTTAGCTTCGTCACTTTTAGTGGCGCCCACATCGGTTAGAAACTGTTGAATTTGCACCACGTAATATCGCGTATCTTTTAAAGCGAATACGGTATTAACCTGTTTCTCTTCATTTAATATACTTTCATGGATGAAAGATTGTTGTGAATTACTTACCCAAGCTAAAATAATTAAAGCCAATAGAGATAACGTAATTGTTACTTGAAGCATTCTCTTAATGGAGACATCAATACTCATAAACATACCTGTAAATTCATCAACTGAGTTATTTCATCACAATAGCCGTTATTGAAATGGCAGACAGTGATTTAGCCCCAGTTAAGCGATAACCATTGCTAAATTAGCGCTCTAAGCACTAATCAATTCCTCATATTCATCGACCTAATAAGCAATTGCTTTAATAGTAAAAAACTAATAATGGTTATTTCAATATTTTGAACTTCCCTAAAACAAAAAAACCAGCATCTCTGCTGGTTTTTTCTTATGTTAAAACAACATTATCGAGACAGATTAAGCTGTTTTCACTTTCCAGTTTACCGTTTCGCCCGCAAAGAATGGTACGATTGGGTTCTGATTTGGCAAGATGATTTGCTCAGGAACAACCCACTCTTCTTTAACTAAGGTCACTGTACCTGTATTGCGCGGCAGGCCATAAAAGTCTGCACCATGTAAGCTGGCAAAGCCTTCTAACTTATCTAACGCACCTAAGTCATCAAATACTTGGGCGTAAAGCTCTAATGCAGACCATGCGCTGTAACAACCCGCACAGCCACAGGCTGATTCTTTACGGTGCTTTTCATGGGGCGCTGAATCTGTGCCTAAAAAGAACTTACTTGAACCCGTTGCCACAGCCGCTTGCAATGCTTGCTGATGAATATTGCGCTTCAGCACCGGTAAGCAAAAGTTATGTGGACGTACGCCGCCAACCAATAAGTCATTACGGTTTAACAATAAATGCTGCGGGGTAATCGTTGCTGCAATATTGCTTGGCGCTGATGCCACAAACTCAGCAGCATCTTTAGTGGTGATATGTTCAAACACGATTTTAAGCGTTGGCATGGCTTCAACAATGCGCGCCATATAGCGATCGATAAACTCTTTTTCGCGATCAAAGATATCAATGTGCGATTCAGTCACTTCACCATGCACCAGCAATAACATGCCTTGCTCTGCCATCACTTCAAAGATTGGAAATAATGCATCTAATGCTTTAACCGCAGCATCAGAGTTAGTGGTGGCTCCTGCTGGGTATAATTTTGCTGCAACAACGCCTGCCGCTTTGGCATCAATGATGTCTTGCGCAGTGGTATTGTTGGTCAAAAATAGCGTCATTAATGGCTCGAACGAGCTACCTTGCGGACGCGCAGCTAAAATACGTTCACGATAAGCTGAAACCATCGTAGCGTCAGTAACAGGTGGCACTAAATTTGGCATCACAATAGCGCGCTGAAATAAACGAGCGGTGGCTGGTACGGTTTCAGCTAACATGTCTCCATCACGGAAATGAAGGTGCCAATCGTCCGGCGTAGTAATAGTGATTTGCGTCATTTAGGTTCCCTAAAAATCGATAACGAATAATTGCGCGCTATTGTGCCTGAAAACCCGTTTTCTTGATAGACACGTTATTTAAACGCTGACTTTGCTACAGCAAAAAATCCCTACAGTTATTACTGTAATCACAAGTTATTTATCAATCACAAGATTGTATTTTTGTCATGACTCCGTGCTAAATTAAATCAACAACACGATTTGATATTGACGCATAATGCAAAACACAACTAGAGCTAGTCGTTCGGTAAGCTTATCGTTATAAAGGGAATTTTATACGTGCATCATTTTTCGCTTTCCAAAATCACCTTAGCCACAGCCTTACTGCTATCCGGTCAAAGCGCTCAGGCCAATATCGACTTTTTTGATCCCATTGATGGCTACTTTGATGCGGGTGAATACCTTGCAGAAAACGCCTACGGTTTTTTACCTGTGCCTAGCATTATTACTGAACCCTCTGTTGGCACAGGTTTACTATTGATGGGGATTTTCCTCCATGAGACGCCCGAACAAACTGAGCTACGCCAGCAAGTCGCAAAAGAGTCAGTGGATGGCGGTGCCCAGCTCCTTACACCCGGTATTTCGGCAGCAGGGATTGGCGCTACCGATAATGGCTCAAAGTTTGGCTTTTTAGGCCACCGTGAAACCTGGAAGCAAGATCATATTCGCTATCTTGTCGGGGGTGGCTATGGCGATGTAAACATGAACTTTTATAGCCAAGCTGACTTTGGCCAAGATTTATCCCTAGATCTAAATATGCAAGGCTATGGCCTGATGCAAAAACTGCAATTTAGGTTATTTGATAGTTCAGTATTTCTAGGTGTGACCCAAAAATTTGCCCAGGTCGATTTAGCCAGTAATAAAGACACTTCATTATTACCGCCAGAGTTAGTCGATCGCCTCACTGACATAATCGATCTTTCCCCTACCGTGTCATCCCTTGGCGCCGTGCTGCAATACGACAGCTTAAATAACTTTTTTATGCCCACCAGCGGTTATGACTACACTTTAGAATACGACTGGTTTAATACTGCCATCGGCAGTGATTACGACTACCAAACCATCAAAGCTACTGGGATTAACTATTGGCCACTCATAAAAGATGTCACCTTAGGCGTTAAGCTAAATTATCAAACCATCAGCAGTGATGTTCGCTTACCCATCTTCACTTACCCCTATATTGAAATGCGTGGTATTCCGCGAAACCGCTATCAAGGCGAAGCCGTTTCCACCGGCGAAGTTGAACTTATGTGGCGCATAACCCCAAGGTGGATGCTGTTATCTTTTGTCGGAGCTGGTCTTGCGGGCGACAGTAATAGCAACATGTGGGACAGCGACGAGCAAACCGCCTATGGCGCTGGCTTTCGCTACACTATAGCAAGGCGTTACGGTTTGCATATGGGGATTGATGTGGCTAAAGGCCCAGAAGATACCGCATGGTATATCAATGTCGGCACAGGGTTTTAACCCTGACCTATATCAAGTAAAAAATGAGTGTTTAATTAACTAAAACTAAAATTAAAACAAGAATACAGAGGCATATTGCGATGAATGACTTAACGGATTATCTAAAGACGGATAATAGACACTCTTCACTCTCACCAGTTATAAAATCGAATGCGTTTAAAGCAGCGCTGTTATCTGGTTTAACCATCTTGTCCTTAACCAGTGTTCAAGCCAATGTTCAAGCCAAGACTTTACCCATTGAACAAATCGTATTGCCTGCTGGTTTTAGTATTGATGTATATGCAGAGAATGTTGAAAATGCCCGCCAAATGGCATTGGGCGATAACGGTACTTTATTTGTCGGCAGTCGTCGTGCGGGCAATCTTTACGCATTAATCGACACGAATAAAGATTTTAAAGCCGACAAACAAATCGTACTCGCCAAGGACTTATTCTTGCCTTCTGGGATTACCTTTCATGATGGCAGTTTATATGTGGCAGAAGTCGATAAAATATGGCGTTATCGCGATATTGAAAAACACCTTCCCAATGTGCCAGAACCTGAACTCATCTATGACCAGCTGCCCGACAAATCTCATCACGGTTGGAAGTTCATCAAATTTGGACCTGATGGCAAACTGTATATTCCAGTCGGTGCCCCCTGTAATGTTTGCGACGATACGTTACCCTTCGCTTCAATCTTAAAGCTTGATGTTGATACCAAAGAAGCCACCATCGTCGCCAAAGGCGTGCGTAACAGTGTTGGCTTTGATTTTCACCCTGACACGGGCGAATTATGGTTTACCGATAATGGCCGCGACATGATGGGCGATGATTTGCCGGATGATGAGTTAAACCGCGTCAGTCAAGAAGGTCAGCATTTTGGTTTCCCTTATGTGCATAACGCTGACATTAAAGACCCAGAGTTTTATGATGCAGAAAAAGCCAAACTTAATACGCCACCAGCGCTAAACCTTGGCGCCCATGTGGCAGCATTAGGCATGGAGTTTTACCAAGGCGAGCTGTTTCCTGCTGAATATAAAGGCCGTATTTTCATTGCCCAACATGGTTCATGGAATCGTAGCAGCAAGGTCGGCTATCGCATCATGCAAGTGACGTTAGACGGTAATAAAGTAAGTGATTACCAACCGTTTGCCAAAGGTTGGCTGCAAGGTGAAGTCAGTTGGGGCAGACCAGTCGCAGTGCTCACCATGCCAGATGGTTCAATGCTGGTTTCTGATGATGCAGGGAATGCGGTTTATCGGATTAGTTATTCTGAAAACTAATCTGGTTCATTTTTTTTCCAAACTTCGTTTGGATTAATGCTCAGGTTCACTAACTTGGGGCTGAAGTCTCTGCAACTGAGATTTTCAAACTTCGTTTGGATAAACCTCATGGATGACTCTATTGATTTTGATTAATTTGAGTAATGGTATTTCCAAACTTCGTTTGGATTAACGTCGTGGATGGCTCTATTGATTTCGATTAATTTGAGTCACTGTATTTCCAAACTTCGTTTGGATTAACGTCGTGGGTAACTTTATTGATTTCGATTAAATCGAGTAACGGCATTTTCAAACTTCGTTTGAAGTAAATCAAAGTCGTGGCGCT
>NZ_JBFRJJ010000037.1:0-14046 GCF_041468785.1 Shewanella sp. 10N.286.52.E4 | reverse complement strand
AACAAGAGGAATTTAATTAATGATAAATAGCAGGCATAAAAAAACCGAGCCTAAGCTCGGTTTTTAAGTGAGTAATTAAGAATTACTCAGCAGCTTCAACTTCAACAGCTTCAGCAGCTTCAGGACGACCTACTAATTCGATGAAAGCCATTGGAGCTTTATCACCGGTACGTAGACCGCACTTAAGAATACGAGTGTAACCACCAGGACGTTCCTGGAAGCGTGGACCCAATTCAGTAAATAACTTACCTACAACTTCAGCGTCGCGGGTACGAGCGAAAGCTAAACGGCGATTTGCAACGCTGTCTACTTTAGCTAGTGTTATCAGAGGCTCAACTACGCGACGCAGTTCTTTCGCTTTTGCTACAGTTGTCTTGATGATCTCATGACGAACTATTGAGCAAGCCATGTTACGAAACATAGCTTGGCGATGACTGCTATTGCGGTTTAGTTGACGACCACTCTTACGATGGCGCATGACCTAATCCTTATAATCTTTAATCTGTACTAACCTGGGACTTATAGGTCGTCTGCTAAACTAGCTGGAGGCCAGTTTTCAAGACGCATACCTAAAGACAGTCCGCGAGACGCTAATACATCCTTAATTTCAGTAAGAGATTTCTTACCTAAATTAGGAGTCTTGAGCAACTCAACTTCAGTGCGCTGTACGAGATCTCCGATGTAATGAATCGCTTCAGCCTTCAAACAGTTGGCTGAACGTACAGTTAGCTCTAAATCGTCGACAGGACGCAACAGAATCGGATCAAATTCCGGTTTCTCTTCTACAACAGCCTGTTCAGTAACATCACGCAATTCAACAAACGCATCTAGCTGTTCAGCTAAAATTGTTGCAGAACGACGAATTGCTTCCTCAGGATCGATAGTACCATTAGTGGTCATATCAATAACGAGTTTATCTAAATCAGTACGTTGCTCTACACGAGCAGCTTCTACATTGTAAGCAATGCGAGCTACAGGTGAGAATGAAGCATCAACCAACAAACGGCCGATTGGGCGATCATCGTCTTCAGTCTGTGCACGAGCCGAAGCTGGCACATAACCGCGACCACGCTCAACGCGGATACGCATGCTGATATCATTATTACCTGTCAAATGACAGATAACATGATCAGGATTCATAATGGTGACATCACCATCATGAGTGATATCTGCTGCAGTAACAGGGCCTGTGCCTGACTTACTTAAAGTAAGTAAAGCTTCATCTTTACCCTCGATATTTACTGCCAAACCTTTAAGGTTAAGCAATATCTCTAGGATATCTTCTTGAACGCCTTCCTTACTGCTGTATTCATGCAATACACCGTCGATTTCGACTTCTGTAACTGCACAGCCAGGCATAGACGACAATAAGATTCGACGCAACGCGTTGCCTAATGTGTGACCAAAACCACGTTCAAGTGGCTCTAGCGTAACCTTGGCACGAGTTGGGTTAACCTGCTCTATGTCAACGAGACGCGGTTTAAGAAATTCTGTAACAGAACCCTGCATTGTGTCCTCTCTTGTTTGTTAGCTTTACTTAGAGTAAAGCTCGACGATCAGCTGTTCGTTAATATCCGCAGACAAATCGCTACGTTCTGGTAGACGCTTGAAAGCACCTTCCATTTTAGCATTGTCGACTTCTACCCATGTAGGCTTTTCGCGTTGGCCAGCAACTTCTAAAGACGCTTTGATACGTGCTTGAGTGCGTGACTTTTCACGGATGCTTACAACATCATTCGCAGACACTTTGAATGACGGAATGTTAACAACACGACCGTTAACCACGATTGATTTGTGGCTTACTAATTGACGTGATTCTGCACGAGTCGCACCAAAACCCATACGATAAACAACGTTATCTAAACGAGTTTCTAAAAGACCTAACAAGTTTTCACCTGTGTTGCCTTTCAGACGTGCGGCTTCTTTGTAGTAGTTACGGAATTGCTTTTCTAGCACACCGTACATACGACGAACTTTTTGTTTCTCGCGTAGCTGTAAACCGTACTCTGATAAACGTGGCTTACGTGCGCCATGTTGACCAGGTGCAGCTTCAAGCTTACACTTCGAATCGATTGCTCTCACACCGCTTTTTAGGAAAAGGTCTGTACCTTCTCTGCGGCTGAGCTTGAGCTTAGGACCCAAGTATCTTGCCATGATCTTTCTCCAACTATCCTATATACGTAATGTTATACACGACGCTTTTTAGGTGGGCGACAGCCATTATGAGGGATAGGTGTCACATCGGTAATGTTGGTAATTTTATAACCAACAGCATTCAGCGCACGAATGGCTGATTCACGACCTGGACCTGGACCCTTTACGAAAACTTCAAGGTTTTTAACACCGTAGTCTTGAGCAGCAATACCAGCTCGCTCTGCAGCAACCTGCGCAGCGAAAGGTGTAGATTTACGTGAACCACGGAAACCTGAACCACCAGAAGTAGCCCATGACAACGCATTACCTTGACGATCTGTAATGGTGACAATAGTGTTGTTGAATGACGCATGGATGTGAGCCATACCATCTGCAACCTGTTTACGTACGCGCTTACGCGGAGAACGTGACGGAACTTTAGCCATTTTGGTTTACCTTCCCGTTACTTTCTGATTGGCTTACGTGGACCTTTACGCGTGCGCGCATTGGTCTTAGTACGTTGCCCACGAAGGGGCAGGCTACGACGATGGCGGAGACCACGATAACAACCAAGATCCATAAGACGCTTGATGTTCATTGAAATCTCACGACGTAAGTCACCCTCTACTGAGTATTTGGCAACTTCTTCGCGTAGAATATCTATTTGAGCTTCGCTCAATTCCTTGATCTTAGCGTCTTCAGCGATTGAAGTAGCTGCGCAGATTTCTCTAGCGCGAGTACGTCCAATACCAAAGATAGCAGTCAATGCGATGACTGTATGCTTTTGATCAGGAATGTTAATGCCAGCGATACGGGCCACTATGCACTCCTTAAAATGTTAAAGGTCAACTGCGAAAAGCCCGAAAGGATACTCGACAGCCGACAAATTTGCAAACATTATTTGCTCAGCTCATAACTGAGCTGAGCAAATATCTTTTTTTAGCCTTGACGCTGTTTGTGCTTTGGTTCAACACAAATCACACGTACAACGCCACTACGCTTGACGATCTTGCAATTACGGCAGATCTTCTTCACGGAAGCTCGAACTTTCATTTCATCACTCCGTTAAAGCAACTAGCGACCAAAGCGATCTAAATTCGCTTTGTTTACTAAGTTAGCTTTCTTCATAACAGACTCATACTGATGAGACATCATATGGGTCTGAACCTGAGCCATGAAGTCCATGATTACGACTACAATAATTAGTAGTGAAGTACCGCCGAAATAGAACTGTACTTTCCACGCAATTAACATGAACTCCGGAATTAAGCAGATAAAGGTAATGTATATCGCGCCTGCTAATGTCAAGCGAGTCATTACTTTATCAATGTAACGCGAAGTCTGTTCTCCAGGACGAATCCCAGGAATGAACGCACCACTCTTCTTCAAGTTATCAGCTGTTTCGCGAGGGTTAAATACCAACGCAGTATAGAAGAAACAGAAGAATACGATAGCTGTCGCATACAATAATGAATACAGCGGTTGTCCTGGTGACACAGCTAAAGCGAAATCGCTTAACCATGACATAGACTCATTTTGTCCAAACCACTGAGCCAGTGTGCCTGGGAACAAAATAATGCTGGATGCAAAAATTGGTGGAATTACACCTGCCATATTAACTTTAAGTGGTAAATGTGTACTTTGCGCAGCAAACACCTTACGGCCTTGTTGACGCTTCGCGTAGTTAACAACGATACGTCGTTGACCACGTTCTACAAATACAACCAAATAAGTTACAGCAAATACAATTACCGCTAATAACAACAGTACCAGTACATTCAAATCACCTTGACGAGCCTGTTCAGCCGTTTGGCCGATAGCAGAAGGTAGACCAGCAACAATACCTGCGAAAATTAATATCGAGATACCATTACCAATACCACGCTCGGTAATTTGCTCACCTAGCCACATAAGGAACATTGTTCCTGTCACTAAGCTCACAACTGCTACAAAGTAAAAACCAAAACCTACATTGGCAACAAGGCCAGGTACTAGGCTTGGTAAACCTGTCGCGATACCGATTGATTGGAGTGTACCCAACACAAGCGTTCCGTATCTTGTATATTGACTGATTTTCTTTCTTCCTGACTCGCCTTCTTTTTTCAATTCAGCAAGGGCAGGATGAACGACAGTCAACAACTGCATGATAATCGATGCCGAAATATACGGCATGATACCAAGCGCAAAGATAGAAGCACGCTCTAAAGCACCACCCGAGAACATGTTAAACATGCCTAGGATGGTATCTTTTTGTTGAGCAAACAACTCTGCTAACACAGCTGCGTCAATACCAGGAATTGGTACAAACGAACCGGCTCTAAAGACGATAATTGCACCAATCACGAACAGGAGACGAGTTTTCAATTCTGATAAACCGCCTTTCGCGCTTTTTAAATCAAGTCCTGGTTTTGCCATCGACGTATTATTCCTCGATCTTACCGCCGGCAGCTTCAATAGCTGCACGTGCACCTTTGGTTACCTTCAGACCTTTTACGGTCACTGGGCGTTCAATGGTACCTGAAAGAACGATTTTCGCAAACTGTATGTTGCGAGTAATTACGTTCGCATCTTTCAGAGCGTTAAGGTCGATAACATCACCGTTAACTTTTGCTAGTTCTAGTAAACGAACTTCAGCTGAAACCAAAGCTTTGCGTGAAGTGAAACCGAACTTAGGTAAACGAATTTTAAGAGGCATTTGACCACCCTCAAAACCGATACGCACACCGCCGCCAGAACGAGACTTTTGTCCCTTATGACCACGACCTGCAGTTTTACCTAAACCAGAACCAATACCACGACCTACACGCTTAGGAGCACGCTTAGAGCCTGCTGCTGGAGATAGAGTATTTAAACGCATTATTAATCCTCCACCTTAACCATGTAGTAAACTTTATTAACCATACCGCGAACAGAAGGAGTATCTTCTACTTCAACAGTGTGGCCAATACGTCTTAGGCCTAGACCTAATAAACAGGCACGGTGCTTTGGCAAACGACCAATCGCACTCTTTGTCTGTGTTACTTTAAACGTTTTAGTAGCCATGGTGCATTAACCTCGAATTTCATCAACATTCAGGCCACGCTTAGCTGCAATTTGTGATGGTGACTTCATGTGCACCAACGCATCTACAGTTGCGCGAACGATGTTGATCGGGTTAGTAGAACCGTATGCTTTAGACAGAACGTTATGAACGCCTGCAACTTCCAATACGGCACGCATTGCGCCACCGGCAATAATACCGGTACCTTCCGATGCTGGTTGCATGTAAACACGCGAACCAGTATGGCGACCTTTAACTGGATGATGCAGTGTACCTGCATTCAACTCTACGGTTACCATGTTACGGCGGGCTTTTTCCATTGCTTTTTGAATAGCAGCTGGAACTTCGCGCGCTTTACCATAGCCATAGCCGATCTTACCATTACCATCACCTACCACTGTTAGTGCGGTGAAGCTAAAGATACGACCACCTTTAACTACTTTAGAAACACGATTAACTGCAATTAATTTCTCTTGCAAATCGTCTTTCTGCTGAGCTTCTAATTTAGCCATTTTTATAACCCCTTAGAATTTCAGGCCAGCTTCACGAGCTGCGTCAGCTAGTGCTGCTACGCGTCCGTGATACTTGAAACCAGAACGGTCGAATGCAACTGTTGTTACACCTTTTTCGATCGCACGCTCAGCAACAGTTTTACCTACTGCTTTAGCCGCGTCTACGTTACCGGTACTCTTTAGTAGCTCTTTAACCGCTTTCTCAACGGTTGAAGCAACTGCCACCACCTGAGCTTCAGGATTAATAACCTGAGCATAAATGTGACGCGGTGTACGATGTACAACCAGACGATTCACGCCCAGCTCTTGGATCTTCTTACGAGCGCGAGTAGCGCGGCGTAAGCGAGATGTTTTCTTATCCATATCGCGTTACCTACTTCTTCTTAGCCTCTTTACGGCGTACTTGTTCGTCTGCATAGCGAACACCTTTGCCTTTATAAGGCTCTGGTGGACGGTATCCACGAATCTCAGCAGCGACCTGACCAACTAACTGCTTATCAACACCCGAAAGTATGATATCAGTTTGGCTAGGACACTCTGCAGTAACACCTGCGGGAAGTTTGTGAACCAAAGGGTGTGAGAAACCTAATGTTAGGTCGATGTCTTTACCAGCAATTTTTGCACGGTAACCAACACCAATTAACTTTAATTTCTTAACGAATCCTTCAGAAACACCAACAACCATGTTGTTTACTAGTGCACGAGCTGTACCAGCTTGAGCCCAAGCGTTAGAAACGCCTTCAACTGGACCAAACGTTACAACACCGTTTTCTAGCTCAACACTTACCGCTTTGTTGATTTCTCGAGTCAGACTACCTTTAGTACCTTTTACAGTAATAGTCTGTTCGTTTAAGGTCACCTCTACGCCGGTAGGAATAGACACTGGTGCTTTTGCGACACGTGACATACCTAGCTCCTTACGCTACGTAGCAGATAACCTCGCCACCCATGCCATTTAGGCGGGCAGCACGATCGGTCATCAAGCCTTTAGAAGTGGACACAATTGCGACACCTAGTCCGCCCATCACCTTTGGAAGTTCGTGTTTACCTTTGTAAATACGAAGACCTGGGCGAGAAACGCGCTGGATAGTCTCAACGACTGGGTTGCCTTGGAAATACTTTAAAGTGATTTCTAATTCAGGCTTGGCTTCTTCTGCTACGGCGTAGTCAGTAATATAACCTTCGTCTTTAAGTAATTTCGCTATTGCTACTTTTAACTTAGCTGAAGGCATCTTAACTGATACTTTGTTAGCAGCTTGGCCGTTACGAATACGTGTTAACATATCCGCAATAGGATCTTGCATGCTCATATTAGCTTACTCCGTGACAAGTGCTTACCAGCTGGCCTTACGCAGACCAGGAACTTCACCACGCATAGTTGCTTCACGTAGTTTAATACGGCTAAGGCCGAATTTACGTAGAACACCATGTGGGCGACCAGTTTGATTACAACGGTTGCGTTGACGCGCAGCGCTAGAATCACGAGGTAGAGCTTGTAACTTAAGTACAGCTTCCCAACGATCTTCTTCCGAAGTATCAGGAGCGCTGATTAAAGCCTTAAGTGCTAAACGCTTTTCAGCATATTTAGCTACGAGCTGTGCACGCTTTGCTTCACGTGCTTTCATAGATGATTTTGCCATTATGCTACCCTTATTTCTTGAATGGGAAGTTAAATGCGTCTAACAAAGCACGACCTTCTTCATCATTCTTCGCAGTAGTAGTGATAACAATATCCATACCACGAATCTTATCGATCTTATCGTAATCGATTTCTGGGAAGATGATTTGCTCACGCACACCCATTGCGTAGTTACCACGACCGTCAAACGCTTTTGCGCTTAGGCCACGGAAGTCACGAATACGTGGGATTGCAATGTCAACTAAACGCTCTAAAAATTCCCACATACGCTCACCGCGTAGGGTAACTTTACAGCCAATAGGGTAGCCTTCACGGATTTTGAAACCAGCAACTGATTTACGTGCAACAGTTACAACAGGTTTCTGACCAGCGATTGCAGTCATGTCACGAAGCGCATGCTCCATAACTTTCTTGTCTGCAACTGCTTCGCCTACACCCATATTAAGGGTGATTTTTTCAATCCGAGGGACTTGCATGACACTGGTATAACCGAACTTTTTAGAAAGTTCTGCGATAACAGTCTCTTGATATTTATCATGCAGTTTCGCCATCGTTTACTCCGTTTACTTAATGAGTTCACTATTCGATTTAAAGAAACGGACTTTTTTGCCGTCTTCGAATCGGAAACCAACACGATCTGCCTTGCCTGTGGCTTGGTTAAAGATCGCTACGTTTGATGCTTGCATCGGTGCTTCTTTCTCGATAACGCCGCCAGTTACGCCCAATTGTGGGTTTGGCTTTTGGTGTTTTTTAACAAGATTGATGCCTTCAACAATCAACTTACCAGTAGGTAGGACTTGAGAAACTTTAGCTCGTTTACCCTTGTCTTTACCTGCTAGTACAATTACTTCGTCTTCACGACGGATTTTAGCTGCCATTTTGAAGCTCCTTACAGTACTTCTGGTGCCAGAGAGACGATTTTCATAAATTGCTCTGTACGCAATTCACGTGTCACTGGTCCAAAAATACGAGTACCAATCGGTGCAAGGTTTGCGTTAAGCAAAACTGCTGCATTCCGATCGAAGCGAATGACAGAACCATCTGGACGACGTACGCCTTTCTTAGTACGGACTACCACCGCGTTATATACATCACCTTTCTTCGCTTTAGCGCGAGGAATAGCTTCTTTAACAGAAACCTTGATGACGTCGCCGATACCGGCATAACGACGATGAGAGCCACCCAAGACCTTAATACACTGAACTCTACGAGCGCCACTGTTACACGCGACGTCTAGAGTCGATTGCATTTGGATCATTTTAAGTGCTCCGCTATCGTTACTACACAAAATCCCAACATTGGGATCATCATTTCGACCATTTTATGAACTAATTTGCTCTCGTTTGGTATAAAACCATTCAACAACAATTTACTCAAAAATGGCGCGCAAGTATAACACCAATATTTTGGAATGCATAGCAGAAAAAAACAAACGGCCCCAAACTTTGGAGCCGTTTACTATAACCTAATGTAAATTAGGCCTTTGTTACTACTTCAACTAGTGTCCAAGACTTAGTCTTAGAAAGAGGACGACACTGACTAATAGTCACTACGTCACCTTCGTTACACTGATTTGTTTCGTCATGTGCATGGATCTTAGTTGTACGCTTAATGTACTTCCCATAAATAGGATGTTTCACTTGGCGTGAGATAGCAACAGTAATAGACTTATCCATTTTGTTGCTAATAACTCGACCTTGCATAGTACGGGCTTTATCAGACATTACACACCTGCCTTAGAAGTAATAATGGTCTTAACACGTGCAATGTTACGACGCACTATTTTCAATTGATTCGTTTGAGTCAACTGACCAGTAGCGTGTTGCATACGCAGGTTAAACTGCTCACGCAGCAGACCAAGTAGTTCAGCGTTAAGTTCTTCAACGCTCTTTTCTCTTAGTTCGCTCGCTTTCATTACATCACCGTCTTAGTTACGAAGGTAGTCTTAATAGGAAGCTTGGCAGATGCTAAAGCAAACGCTTCACGCGCTAACTCTTCAGATACACCATTCATCTCATAAAGAACCTTACCAGGTTGAATCTGACATACCCAGTATTCAACGTTACCTTTACCTTTACCCATACGCACTTCAAGAGGCTTAGAGGTAATAGGCTTGTCAGGGAAAACTCGAATCCAAATTTGTCCTTGACGTTTAATGTGACGTGTCATGGCACGACGTGCAGATTCGATTTGACGTGCAGTTAAACGGCCACGGCCGACTGCTTTCAAACCGAAAGTACCAAAGCTAACTTCAGTACCGTTCGCTAGACCACGGTTGCGGCCCTTGAACATCTTGCGAAACTTCATACGTTTAGGTTGCAGCATAAAAGTTTCTCCTATTTACCACGAGGCTTGCGCTTCGGTTGTTGCTTAGGCTCTTCTAATGCTACAACGTTTCCGTCTAGAACTTCGCCTTTGAAGATCCAAACTTTAACGCCAATCACACCGTATTGAGTGTGACTTTCAGCTGTAGAATAGTCGATATCAGCACGTAGAGTATGTAGAGGTACACGACCTTCACGATACCACTCAGAACGTGCGATTTCAGCACCGCCTAGACGGCCGCTTACTTCAACTTTAATACCTTGAGCACCAATACGCATTGCGTTTTGAACTGCGCGCTTCATAGCGCGACGGAACATAACACGACGCTCTAATTGCTGTGCAATACTGTCAGCAACTAATTTAGCATCTAACTCAGGCTTACGGATCTCTGCGATGTTGATTTGAGCAGTAGTGCCTGTAATTTTAGATACATATGCACGTAATACTTCAACATCTTCACCTTTCTTACCAATCACAACACCTGGACGGGCAGTGTGAATAGTAACGCGGATGCTCTTCGCAGGACGCTCGATAACGATTTTAGATACTGATGCAGCCTTCAATTTCTCAGTGAGATATTGACGAACTTCCCAGTCGCTGTGCAAATTATTTGCATAATCTGCTTTATCGGCGTACCAAGTAGAGATCCAAGGCTTTGTGATACCCAGACGGATACCATTAGGATGTACTTTCTGTCCCATTGCTCTCTTCTCCTAGCGATCTGATACAACCACAGTAATGTGGCTGGTACGCTTCATGATACGATCAGCGCGGCCTTTGGCACGAGGCATGATGCGCTTCATAGTTGGTGCTTCGTCAACAAAGACTTGGCCAACTTTAAGCTCATCGATATCTGCACCTTCGTTGTGTTCGGCGTTTGCGATAGCTGAATCTAGTACTTTCTTAACCAGTACGGCGGCTTTCTTAGGGCTGAAGGTCAAAATTTCAAGAGCCTTAGAAACAGGCAAACCTCGAATTTGATCAGCAACTAGACGGGCCTTCTGCGCAGACGTACGGGCAAAACGATGTTTAGCTAAAACTTCCATCTTATGTCTCCCGTATTAACGCTTCTTCGCTTTCTTATCTGCAGCATGGCCGCGATAAGTGCGAGTTGGTGAAAATTCACCAAGCTTATGACCGATCATTTCGTCAGTTACGAACACAGGTACGTGCTGACGACCATTATGGACAGCGATGGTCAACCCAATCATATTTGGGATGATCATTGAGCGACGAGACCAAGTCTTAATTGGCTTTTTGTCTCCCGCTTCCATCGCTTTCTCTACCTTCTTCAGCAAGTGCAGGTCAATGAAAGGACCTTTCTTGAGAGAACGTGGCATGGGCGAATCCTCTTACTATTTATTACGACGACGTACGATGTACTTGTCGGTGAGCTTATTACTACGAGTTTTATAACCCTTAGTTGGCACACCCCATGGACTCACTGGGTGACGTCCACCAGAAGTACGGCCTTCACCACCACCATGTGGATGGTCAACCGGGTTCATTGCAACACCACGCACTGTAGGGCGTACGCCTCTCCAGCGTTTAGCACCTGCTTTACCTAACTGGCGTAGCATGTGCTCGGCATTACCAACTTCACCGAATGTTGCGCGACAATCAACAGGTACTTTGCGCATTTCGCCAGAGCGAAGACGTAAAGTTGCATATTGGTTATCACGAGCAACAACTTGAACATAAGCACCAGCTGAACGCGCGATTTGAGCACCTTTACCAGGTTTCATTTCTACTGCGTGCACAACACTACCCACTGGGATGTTGCGAAGCGGCATTGCGTTACCAGTTTTGATGTCTGCATCCAAACCAGATTGGATAGCGTCACCAGCTTGCATGCCTTTAGCAGCAAGAATGTAACGACGCTCACCGTCTGCGTATAGTACTAACGCAATGTTAGCTGTACGGTTCGGATCATACTCAAGACGTTCGATTTTTGCAGGGATACCGTCTTTATTGCGTTTAAAGTCAATAATACGGTAATGCTGCTTGTGTCCACCACCTACGTGACGAACAGTGATACGACCAGTATTGTTACGGCCACCACTTTTAGATTTCTTAGCCAACAGGCCTGCAAAAGGTTTCCCTTTATGCAAGTCGCTGTTCACCACTTTAACAACGTGGCGACGACCTGGAGAGGTTGGCTTACACTTAATAACTGCCATGATAATTCTCCTTTGCTTACTCAGCGCCGCCAACGAAATCGATGTCAGCACCAGCAGCTAAAGTTACATAGGCTTTTTTCCAATCGCTACGACGACCAACACGGCCACCAGTGCGCTTAGTTTTGCCTTTGTTTACCAAAGTGCGGACACTATCAACTTCAACTTCGAATAGCTGAGCTACAGCAGCTTTAATCTCTGCTTTAGTCGCATCGATTGCTACGCGGAAAACTACAGTGTTGTTTTTCTCAGCTAGTACAGTACTCTTTTCAGAGATATGCGGAGCAAGAATAACTTTTAGCAAACGTTCTTCGGTGATCATGCTAGCATCTCCTCGATTTGCTTCACTGCATCAGCAGTAACAAGAACAGTGTTGAACGCGATTAGACTAACTGGGTCAAGACCCGCTACGTCACGTACGTCAACCTTGTATAAGTTGCGTGCTGCTAAGAATAAATTCTCATCAACATCTGCAGTAACAATTAGAACGTCTTCTAAGTTCATTTCTTTTAGTTTAGCTTTCAGCTCTTTAGTTTTAGGAGCTTCAACACCAAAAGATTCAACAACGACTAAACGCTCTTGACGTACCAATTCAGAAAGAATGCTCTTTAGAGCACCACGGTACATCTTTTTGTTAACTTTTTGGCTGTGATCTTGAGTTTTAGCAGCGAATGTTACGCCACCGCCACGCCAGATCGGGCCTTTAACACTACCGGCACGAGCTCGGCCTGTGCCTTTCTGGCGCCAAGGCTTTTTGCCTGAGCCAGTTACTTCCGCACGAGTCTGTTGAGCACGAGTGCCCTGACGCGCGTTTGCAGCGTAAGCTACAACTACCTGATGAACCAATGCCTCGTTAAAGTCACGGCCGAAGGTAGTTTCGGAAACTTCAAGAGCGCTTTGCGCGTCTTTCAATACCAATTCCATTACTATCTCCTCAGACCTATGCTTTAACGGCTGGCTTGATAATCAAGTCACCATTGGTAGCGCCAGGAACAGCACCTTTTACCAATAACAAGTTACGCTCTGCATCTACACGTACAACGTCTAGATTTTGAGTAGTTACTTGCTCGGCACCCATGTGGCCAGACATTTTCTTACCTTTGAAAACGCGACCAGGTGTCTGGTTTTGACCGATAGAACCATTAGATCTATGAGCCAAAGAGTTACCATGTGTCATATCTTGAGCGTGGAAATTCCAGCGTTTAATACCGCCTTGGAAGCCCTTACCTTTAGATTGACCGGTAACATCAACTTTTGCTGTATCTGCGAAGATATCAACATTAAGTTCAGCACCAACTTCAACGCCTTCACATTCACCATCTGCCAAACGCAATTCCCATAAACCTCGACCAGCTTCTACGCCGCTCTTAGCAAAATGACCTGCTTCTGGTTTGGTGATGCGATTGGCTTTTTTGGTACCAGTAGTTACTTGAAGAGCACGGTATCCGTCAGTTTCTAAAGTTTTCACTTGAGTAACACGGTTACCAGCAATTTCAATCACTGTTACAGGGATAGAAGCGCCATCTTCTGTGAAGATGCGAGTCATACCCACTTTACGACCAATAAGACCGATAGCCATCTTTCAAACCTCTTCTAAGGATCTCAATTAACCTAAGCTAATTTGAACGTCGACACCAGCGGCAAGATCTAAACGCATTAATGCGTCTACAGTCTTTTCAGTTGGCTCTACGATGTCAACTAAGCGCTTGTGAGTACGAATTTCGTATTGGTCACGAGCGTCTTTGTTGACGTGCGGAGAAGTCAAAATGGTATAACGTTCTTTACGCGTAGGTAGTGGAATTGGACCACGAACCTGAGCGCCTGTACGCTTAGCAGTTTCAACGATTTCCGCTGTTGATTGATCGATCAAACGATGATCAAAACCTTTCAAGCGGATACGGATTCTTTGGTTCTGCATTGACCAGAGCTCCTAAAATGCACACATAAAAAATCACCCTCTAGCTTCTTCCCAATGGAAAAGCAGAGCGAGATGATTTAACCGTAGACTCCCAATCGGAGTCAATTATGAAAATGAATAATCCTTATGATTAAACATTATATTACACTGTCTAGGACAGCGAAGGGGAATTATACAGATATCAGATGAGAGATCAACCCCTTCGAACAAAAACTCTTCAATCTAGTTCATTTGTTCAAGGCGATGGAGTTTACAGGGATATATTGAAAAAGCAATAGAAACAAAAAAGGAAGCCGAAGCTT
>NZ_JBFRJJ010000036.1:0-1152 GCF_041468785.1 Shewanella sp. 10N.286.52.E4 | reverse complement strand
GATCAAATTTATCGCCAAACAAAAATTACCACGAGTAAATGCCATGAATGCGAAACAAGTTTTATCAAAATGCCTATCGATTGTCACCCCGTTAATGCACAAAACTCGCCGACAAAGTTTGTTCTGTGCAGTCGAAAGCTCAATGAATGGAGGCTCCCTTTCAATTACAGGCCTTGGCCGTAACATTGAAAGTAAAGCGCTGGAAAAACATAAGATTAAACGTGTCGATAGGCTTTGTAATAATGGCCATTTACATCGTGATATCGAGTTTATATACACACGCATGACTTGCTTACTAATCGGAAGAATGAAACAACCGATAATTCATATCGATTGGTCTGATCTTGATGACCGAAAGCAACATTTTCTCATTAGAGCATCGCTTGCAGCTCAAGGTCGTTCACTGACACTTTATGAAGAAATTCATCCGCTAAATAAAAAAGAGAAGCCTAAAACTCATCAACTATTTCTAACTAAATTAAAAACTATGCTTCCCAATGAGTGCAAACCTATAATCGTGACAGATGCAGGTTTTCGTATACCTTGGTTCAAGCAAATTTTGTCATTAAATTGGGATTACGTAGGCAGATTTAGAAATCGAACTCACTGTAAAAAATTACCAGTAGATAGCTGGTATCCAGTTAAACAACTCTATGTTCAAGCAAGCACCAGAGCTAAAAGCCTCGGTGTTTACATGCTAGGTGAACAAACCTCTTTTAAGTCCCGTTTAGTTATTTTCAAACGTAACGCAAAAGGACGTAAAGACAAAGTGGTAACGGGTGAAAAGTCGAGGCGGAGTAAACAATCTCGAGCCAGTGCAGAACGAGAGAAAGAGCCTTGGTTACTTGCTACATCACTTTGTTTATCAAGTGCTGCTGCCAAAAGAGTCGTTAAGATTTATTCAACAAGAATGCAGATAGAAGAAAGCTTTAGAGATGTTAAAACAGGTCTAAAAATGAATGATAGCGGCTCAAGGAACCAAGATAAATTAAGCGTGCTTCTACTCATCGCCAGTCTTTCACAATTTATACTTTACCTGCTTGGTTTGGCGGTCAAAGCAGCAGATAAACACAGGCAATATCAAGCTAACTCGATAAAGCACCGGAATGTACTTTCAAACCAGTTTATTGGCTTGAGAGCCTACAAAGATAA
>NZ_JBFRJJ010000035.1:23589-47369 GCF_041468785.1 Shewanella sp. 10N.286.52.E4 | reverse complement strand
AATTTGATGTTTGGCAGACCAGCAACTTGTGTGTTTGTGTTGCTGAATTTGATGTTTGGCAGACCGGCTACTTGTGTGTTTGTGTTGCTGAATTTGATGTTTGGCAGACCAGCAACTTGTGTGTTTGTGTTGCTGAACTTGATGTTTGGTAGACCAGCGACTTGGGCATTTGTGTTGCTGAACTTAATGTTTGGTAGTCCTACTGTCTTAACCATTTCAGGGTGAATAGTAGGGAGTACTTCCATTGTAGTGTTAGCAGCAGAAGTCGAAGTTAGAAGTGCAGCTATGATAATTCCGTTAATCATTGTTTTAGTCTCTCAGTTCAGGGTTAATAAAAAAGTTTTTTATTTGACGTCTGAACTGCTAGTTGCACTTGTTGTGCCAATGTTAACTGATAATTTGCTTTTCTTCTTGTTTGTTGAAATTGATATTCAATAACTTGGTAAATTCAACTTCTGGTACTGGCTTACTAAAAATGTAACCTTGGATCTCTTCACATTTTAGCGCTTTCAATATATTGAGTTGAGCATCATCTTCAACCCCTTCACCGACAACTGATAAGCCCATGTTATGTGCGATGGTGATAATACTGTCTACCATTTTCAGATCTCTATCTGATTTACTGATGTCATCAACAAATGACTTATCAATTTTTAAACAGTGGATTGGGAAACGCTTTAAATAAGATAATGATGAATAACCAGTACCGAAATCATCCAACGCTAAGGTCACGCCCATTTGGGCAAGTTGGTTCATAACTTTAATTGCATTTTCTGGGTTTTTGATGATTGTACTTTCAGTGATCTCCAATTCTAAATGACAAGCAGGTAGCTTAGTAAGCTGTAAGACGCTGGAGATACGTTGTTGTAGATCGGGAAGGGCAAACTGTCTAGATGATAAATTAATGGCGACACGGCCGTTAAAAATGCCTTGTTCACGCCATTTCTGTGCTGCAAAGCAAGCTTTTCGTAAAACTAAATCACCGATTTCAACAATAAGACCGTTTTCTTCAGCTAATGGAATAAATTCATTAGGAGCAATAATTCCGTGTTCGGGGTGAACTAGCCTAACCAAAGCTTCCATGCCAACGAGGCTGTCTTGTTTCAAATCCACTTTAGGTTGGTAGTAAACTTCAAAGAGATCCTCTTTAAGACCTTCTCGAATTAAGTTTTCAATTTCCAGTTGACGTAATGCATTCTGATTTAATGATTCTGAATAGAATTGATAACGATTGCCACCGCCTGACTTTGCGTGATACATGGCAATATCTGCTTTACGTAGCAAGGCTTGTTCATTTTGTTCGTCTTCTGGATACAGCACAATACCAATACTCAAGCCCACAACTAATGACTCATCGTCAATTTTAAACTCTTCTTTTAAAGCATCAATGATCCGTGAGGCAATTGCTGCACAAGACCCAATATCAGGGTTGTGATCAACTAAAATTGCAAATTCATCGCCGCCTAAACGATATAAACTCACATGTTTAGGCACATTGTTTTGAATACGTTTGGCAACATCAACAAGTAACTCATCACCAATTTGATGACCAAGAGAGTCATTAATCCGCTTGAAGTTATCCAAATCTAAAACCATCAAAGTGTGATGAATATCTTTTTTAACTAAATTATTCAAGGTAACTTGAAGGCTAGAACGGTTAGGAAGGCCCGTTAAAATATCACTGTTAGTGAGCTTTCTTAATTCTTCTTCTTGTTGTTTACGACGGGTAATGTCTGAGAATACACCAACATAATGAGTGGTTTCGCCTTGTTGGTTGTATATTGCATCAACAGTGAGTTCCATCAGGAAATGACTACCATCACCTTTATTTGCTTCTAGTTCATTACTCCAACAACCTTGTTGTGACAGTGAAGCATGGATTTGATTTGAATATGATTCAGGGTAGCGGCCAAAGCTGAATAGTTGACCAATAAACTCTTCGCGTGATTGGTTTGTAAGTTCACAACAGGCATCATTGACTTCAACAAAACGATATTTTTCATCGAGGATAAACATACCCTCTGAGATATTTTCAATGGCGCGCTCAAACAAACGTAATTGTTCTTCAGTTTGTTTTAAATTATTAATGTTTTTTATTGTTCCTGTCATTCGAACAGGGTTTTCTTTCTGATCTCTTTCTACTATTTTTGCTCTATCTAAAATCCACATCCAAAGGTTTTCACGACTTTTGACACGATAAGCAACTTCAAAATGATCTGTAAGGCCTTTAAAGTGGTCATTAAGCGCTGTTTTAACTCGGTTTTGATCTAATGGATGAATATTACTTTCTTCGCCAGGTTTACCTGAACGTTGACCATCTTGAGGGAATTCTAAAGTTCCCCAGATATTAGAGCGGTATATCTCTCCCGTTTCGATATCCCAATCCCACATTTCATCGCCACTCCCCCAAAGAGATAGCTTTAATCTTTCTTCGCTTAGTGCGATTTGTTTTTGTATTTGACGACGGCGAAGAATTATTTTAGTTATAATAAACAGTACAATAAAGCATAGTAATGTATAGGAAAGTTTTGCTTCAAAAGAGTAATACCAAGGAGGGGTGACCGTTATTTGAATAGACTTGGTCTCACTTTGTTTTCCTGAAAGTTTATTAATAGCATAAACATGGAAGTTATAAATTCCAGCAGAAAGGTTAGTGTATGTTGCTGAGTTTATATTTTGCGAGGGCAACCAACTATCATTTAATCCTTCCATTTGGTAATAAAAGTCAAACTCTTCTAGAGGTTGTCCTGGAGTAACAAACGTGAAGGTAAAAGGGTAGTCAGAGTATTTTAAGGTGATATTGCTCTGTTTGTTTATTGGTTTGTTTAAGATTGTTCCACCAATTTTTTCTGAAACATTAAATAATGAGAAATCAATCAAAGCTGCATTAGTGCTTCCTGACATTAAAATATCATTATATATTTCATTCGGGTTTACAATGCTGATTCCTTTAGTGCCTCCAAATAAAGAATAATCTCCAATATGTAATGAAGCTAAAGAGTTGTAATCGCTTTGAGAACCGTTTCTATTTGTTAGTTTTAAATTTTTAAAGCTGGTTTTATTCGTTATATTTAGTTCCATCGCTGAGGCTGAAACTAAAAAGTTATCGAAAATCTCTATCGAATATATTAGTTTGTTATGTCTAAATATTTCTTTTAACTCGTTAGTTTTGATATTCAGCTTTAATAAAGAGTTTCTTGTACCAAAGTAGAGATCGTTTTCATCAAATTTTAATGTGGTAACCATGCTTTCAGAGAATATTTTCTCTGTATTACCATCTTTAATTTTGAATAACCCACCTTGAGATGCTATCCAAAGTTCATTGTTTTTTTCAATTAAATCGAATATTGGATATCTTTCACCAGTAGTCAGCGTGTTGATAACTTTAGAGTTTTTTATAACAAATACTTTGCCATTGATAGTCGAAGCATATATTTTATCTTTACTCTCACTTATTTTTACGTTGCTAATATGTCTATTTAATATTTGAACAGTCTCTAAAGTCGAAAGGTCTGTTTTAGTTAAACCTGTAATATTTCCTGTATAGAGTTGGTTGTTTAAAACTTTTATCGATTTTGGGCCTGATGCGTTTTCAATCGTTACTGAGTATAAATATTTTAGCGATTTATCTAAAACTCTAACATCCAAAGAGTCTGTTGCTAAAAATATATTTTCATCTGTTTGTGTAATAGCCCAAATGTTTTCTTTAATAAATTTTGAGTTTTTTATAAGATTTCGATTTCTATCTATTTTAATGACACCTAAATTGACATCGGTTATAAATATGGCAGATTTAGTTTCTTTTATATAAGGACGTTTTCTTGATGCATCTTGATCGATAAACCCTATTTTCTTTATTCTGTTAGTACTATCTATCCTTACAATGTCAGAGTCTATTATTGAAGTTAACTCATCACCGCTTCTTGATGGTTCAAGGTAGGTCATAACAATATCTGACACTTTTTCTTTGTTATTATTTTTTATACTGTACAAACCATCATTAGTAGATATAAATAATTTATTTGAAATGATTCCAATGTCATTAGATTTGTAAGCAACCGTTGATAGCTTATTATCTTCCAACTTAAAAACAATACCATTATAATTTCGAATAAAGAGGCTGTTACCTACTTCAATGACCTTTTTGACCTCTTGTAAAACCTCACTATTAAACTCCCATAATACTCTAGTAAGGTTATCACTTAATATTATAATTTTATTATTTAAACCTATAGCTATCCCCTTAGAAAGAGGTGCTATTGACCAAATGGCTTCTGACAAAGGCTTATTATCAATTTCTATTGTTGTAAATGATTCGGATTCATCATCGTACATTGCTAAACCTAAATCAGTACCAACAATTATCCTGTTTTGGTTGTCTACAATTAAAGTTTTAATGAAAGAGCTTGGTAAGTTTGAGCGGCCATCTTCAGCAAAAAAGTGTTTAAAATTTGTTCCGTCAAAACGATTTAACCCGTTTACAGTTCCCAACCAGACAAAGCCATCTTTGTCTTCAATAATGCTAGTAACTGTGACTTGTGATAAGCCATCTTCGGTATTATAAATTTCGGTATTAAGAGTGAGATCATAATTAGTACCAGAATCAGCAAAAGCGAGCCCCGTTAAAGCATGGGCTAGGAGAAATGTACAAATTACCAACCGACTTATCATTTGCATAAAAATTATACTTTTATCTTCTGTAAACGAGATTTATTCAATGTAATACTCCACTTTTTCAGAAAGTTAATAGTTTGTCAAAAATTGGTAAGAATAAAAAAAGTCCCACTCGAACACTTGTGCTTATTTTGTACAACCAATGTGTTTGTTTGATTCAAAAACATCCTTAAAACACTGTATTTTGATGTCTAATTAGATTTTTATACTGCAAATTTATTCCCATTGGTGTTTTTATAAAACTTGTAAAAGTTTATAAACGCTAGGCTGTTTTTCTAGAACTCAAATTTATCAGCGTCATGTTTAAAGCCTTTTAAATCTGTAATGACCTGTGCTGTTGGCATTGGTTCTAACTGATTATGCTGCTCACCAGCATTAAACATCACTAATCTGTCACTGTGTTTACTACGCATATTACTAACAATAAACTTAATCAAATCTGCACGGGTAAATTGCTTAATTTCTTCAACGACTCTTTCACGCTGTTTGAAGTCGTAATCTCTATTGCCAAGACAGACCCAGTAACGCTGGCTTCGACTCTTAAGATTGGCATCTTTCTCTAAAATTTGATTTATTAATCCAAGCTTAGTGGCTTCCCATTGCTCTTTGGTTATTTGCATAACAGCGTAATTAAAGTCTGCAATGAACTCATCGATAGCTTCGAGTAACTTGCGAGGTCCGGTGGTTGGAGATTGTATGTAGAATATCATCCCTGGATGGCGATTGAGTGGCAGATATCCTGTTCCTACCATGTAACCAAGCTGTTTCTCTGTCCTAAGCTCATGGAAAAAAGTAGACGACATTGTGTGGTTTAGCAAACTAAATAAACCAATATTATGAGCGCTAGTTTCATTTGATTGGTAGTAAACAATAATGGCGCTATCTTGATGTTCGACTGAGAGTTCACGCATTAACGTGCCTCTATCGGTAAGATTAATCAGTTCTCGGCTTGATTCTGAACTGGGTTTTGTTACCAGTGAAAGCACGAGTTTCAAACGTTTTGCTAGCTGCTGCGTTTCACTGACTAGCCAATCTCCATAAACCAATCCTTCGACATAGATTTTCTCGTAAAATGCGCTTACATGGTCATGTAGTTCATCTAAGGTGACATCTTCAAGCATTTCGGCCATCTTAGCGGGTTCATATGAACGTTTTTGCAAGGTAACCGTTAAGCTGGAGAATAATTGAGCGATAGGTTTTGCTTGTGCAACATTAGTCCAGCTTCTGAGTAATTGTTTTTTGATGAGTTTAAAACGGTCTTGGGTAAAGTTTCTTTCTCTAGCTTTATCTATGACCAAGGCCAACAAAGTTTCTTGATTACCGGTAAACCCAGTTAAATGTAAGGTAATGCCACCTTGATGAGGATATATATTGTAATTAAGTCCTGCTACTTCAGCTTGATAGGTTGACTCAGTTAAATAATCTAAAACCATTTCAACATACAAACGGGTTAACGCGGCATGCTTAGGGGTAGGGCTTGCATTTTCAGAGTCTAACGAAAGATATAAATGACCTTTAGGAACATTAAACTCATCATCTTTACGATGCCAAATTCGATAACCTTCATCTTCAGCTACAACTACAGGTACATCACTCTTACTCGATTCAATACGTGATTGTGGATCGCTGACGATGAAAGGATTTTTAGTCGGCAGTGATAACTCTTTTCTTGGTTCGGCTTGTTGCCAGAGAGCAATTTTGGTTTCAGGTATTTCCTCAATTGAGTAAGGTGTGAAATACCATTTAGCTTGCTGGTTAGTACTGACTTCTCTTGAAACAAGCTGAGTACGCATATTGCTTGGTACGAACATAGCTAAAAGAGCGAGTGCTTCATCTGCATCTAATCCATCCATGCGATAATCACCAAATACAATATCTTCAACCTCATAGTGCTGCATGTTGATACTGAGATGGCTGGCTAAATCAAGGATTTTAATTTGTTCTTGGTATTTAAACGCGGTAGACAAAAGGCTCGCTCTTTCATCATAACGCCAAGACTCTATTCCTGAAGTACGAATTAATTGAATATACTCGAAAGTGCACTCAATTATGGAGTCTATTTGCTGTAACCCTTTCTCAGTAAGCTGAATACTGATGCTGTAATCTTTGAAGTTATAACCATTGACACCACCACCCGCTGACAGGTTGTTTGCCAAGCCTTGCTCTTTTAAATAAGAAAGTAAACTGCCAGGGCTTTCATTGCCGAGTAAATGACTAATAAACGTCAGTGGTTTACGTTGATAAAAGGGTTCAATGCAAGGGAGCTCAAAACTGATATTTAATCTTTTTTGATCTTTAACGGGGGCGATGTTGATATGTTTTAACTTTGCATTGTCATCGAGATAGGGAGTATCAGGATAGCTTGCTTTAGCATTTCGATTGTTAATTGAACTGAAAAAATGTTCCGCATATTCAGCCTGCGCATCCAGTGACAAGGGGGATACCAAGCAGAGCGTCATAATATTTGCACTGTATTTCGATTGGTAAAAGTCTAATAACTCTTGTCTCACTTCAGCTTCATTTCCTGCAAGGGTTTGCAGGTTGCCCACAGAAAACTTACTAAAAGGATGAGCGGGGTTAACGGACTCTTTTTGAACTTGATATACCCGTCGAATATCATCTTTAAGCTTTAAACTATATTCAGAGTCAATGGCGTGTCTTTCTCTGTCTACTAGTTCTAAATCGAATTTGGGTGCGATAAAAAATTGACTGAATCTATCTAATGAGTCTTCAAAGTGGTCAGCATCGATACTGTAAAAAAAGTTTGTTTGCTCGGTGCCTGTCCAAGCATTATTTGAACCACCATGTTGATTAATAAACTGATGGTACTCGCCAGAATCCGGAAACTTATCTGTGCCTAAAAACAGCATGTGCTCTAAAAAGTGAGCCATACCAGGACGTGATATCGGATCATCAAAATGACCAACAGAGACTGTCATCGATGCAGCAGCTTGAGTCGCTGCTTTATCCTCAACGAGTAATACCCTTAATGCGTTATCAAGCACAATATGTCGGTATTGGCGATGATCATTTGGGCTGGTGACTATGCTATTTAGTTTGTTTTGTGCTGTGTCTGGTTTTATGGTCAAGATAATGCTCCAGATAAGAAGGCTTGTTATATATTGATCTCGTTGGCGGCTTTTAGCAAATATCTAATGAAAATATCGACTAAAGACTAATTAAATTTACTTCATTGTTACTTTGTAGATGCGATATTTAAGGCTACAATTGGAAAACAAACACAATAATAATGAGTAGCGATAATGAGCAGCAATAGAAGTATGCAGCTATTTTTGATGCGACATGGTGAAGCTGGTTTTGATGCACCATCAGATAGAGAAAGAATGCTATCACAATTAGGGCGCACTCAATCTAACGCCATGGCCAATTGGTTAACTGAAAAAGTCAGCAGTGTAGACTTAGTGATTGTTAGTCCTTACTTACGAGCTCAGCAAACCTGGCAAGAAGTTGCTAAACATCTACCTGAACCAAGTAAATGGTTAGTGTTAGATGATATTACACCATCAGGAAGCCCACAAATTGCTGTCGATGCTATTTTGGCTTATGCCGAACATTATCAAGCTAAAAAAGTGTTAGTGATTGCACACATGCCTATTCTTGGCTATATGGTCAGCGAGTTAGTCGCAGGCATGGAACCGCCCATTTTTGCAACGTCAGCCATAGCCTCAATTGAGCGTAATGAGCATGGCGGTCATTTTGATTTGATGCAGACACCCGCTCAAATGAGTGCATAAAGCGAATTGTTAGGTTTTGAATACTGAATTCATAACCCTCGAACTCATAAATACAGAGCTCTTAAAGTAGAGCTCTTAAATGAAGGGAGCGAAATTAAGAGCACTAGTAAATAAACATCACAGCTTATCTTCGATGCGCATGCTCGCCAATATCAATCAAAATCAATAATGCAGCATCCGCTCCCCATTCTTTAGGGGCTTGATGAAACGCTTTAACTTTAGGGTGTTGAGCCAGCCACATCGGTAATTGCTGTTTTAATATTCCCGAGCCATAACCGTGCATGACACAGCAACACAAAATGTGCTGTTTTACACAAGCCTGTAGCAATGCAGCCAATTCCAACTTAGCTTCTGCTTGGCGCATGCCATGTAAGTCCAGTAGCAAATCAGGCTGATAATCTCCGCGGCGCAAACGCTTTAATTCAATTTTCTCTACGCCTTCATTGAGCCAACGCATAGGGCCTTCAACAGGTAATATCGGATGATAATTATCTGAAAAATAGCTATCCGCGTAAACCTGTTGTTCTTTTACTTCGACTTGTTGTTTGGATTTGACCGACTGCTTAAAGTGATGTTTATCTTGATTTAACGGCTTAACACCGCCAAATTGCTCTGAAAACAGTGCAAAGTCAGGATTATTTTCTTTATTCATGGCGCTATTGTATTGAATTCTAGGTCATCTTAATAGACTTCAGTTACAATGGTCAGGAACAATTTTTCAGGAGTTATGTTTTGGATAAAATCTTTGTAGATGAAGCTGTCACCGAATTAAGAACCGTTGGCGATATGTTGCGTTGGGCTGTAAGCCGTTTTAATGATGCGAACATTTATTATGGGCACGGAACTGATAATGCTTGGGACGAAGCTATTTCTTTGGTTTTCCATGCTTTACATCTTCCTGAAGAAATTGGTCAGCAGGTGGTTAACTCCAACTTGACCAGCAGTGAAAAACACAAAATTGTTGAGCTAATTATTCGTCGTGTTCGTGAGCGTTTACCCGTTCCATATTTAACCAACAAAGCACGTTTTGCTGATTTAGAGTTTTACGTTGATGAACGTGTGTTAGTGCCGCGCTCGCCAATCGCTGAAATGATCAACAATGGTTTCAGTCCTTGGTTATATAACAAGCCTGTTACTCGAGTGATGGATTTATGCACCGGTAGTGGCTGTATCGCCATTGCATGTGCTTATGCATTTGAAGATGCTGAAGTTGATGCGTTAGATATTAGTGAAGATGCATTAGAAGTTGCACAAATAAACATCGAATCACTGAATGTATTAGATCGCGTGTTCCCAATTCAATCGGATATTTTCTCCGCAATTGAAAAAGGCCCACATTACGATTTAATCGTATCGAATCCACCATACGTAGATGAAGAAGACATTGGCGATATGCCAGATGAGTATCATCACGAGCCAGCCATTGGTTTAGCATCAGGTCGTGATGGTCTAGATTTAACTAAGCGTATTCTGGCCAATGCTGCTGATTATCTGACACCGGATGGTTTACTTGTTGTTGAAGTCGGTAATTCAATGGTGCATTTGAATGAGCAATTCCCTGATGTGCCATTCACCTGGGTTGAGTTTGAACATGGCGGAGACGGTGTGTTTGTACTTACATATGATCAGCTAGTTGAAAATGAATCACTTTTCGCCATCTATAAAGATAGTGAATAATAACGATTAGAAAAAATAAATTACGTTGAGGTAATCAGATAGCATGTCGGGAAATAGCATAGGTCAAAATTTTGTCGTGACGACGTTCGGCGAGAGTCATGGTGTTGCATTAGGTTGTATTATTGATGGTTGCCCACCAGGTCTTGAACTTACCGTTGAGGATATGCAACACGATTTAGATCGCCGCCGACCTGGTACCTCACGTTATACCACTGCGCGCCGCGAGCCTGATGAGGTGCGTATTTTATCTGGTGTGTTTGAAGATAAAACCACAGGTACTTCCATTGGCTTATTGATTGAAAATACCGATCAGCGCAGTCAAGATTACTCCAATATCAAAGATTTATTCCGTCCGGGCCACGCTGATTACACTTATCAGCAAAAGTACGGTTTACGTGATTATCGTGGCGGTGGACGTTCGTCTGCGCGCGAAACTGCAATGCGTGTTGCTGCTGGCGCTGTAGCGAAAAAATACTTAAAGCAAGTGCATGGTATCGAAATTAACGGTTACATGTCTCAGCTTGGTCCTATTTGCGCAGAATCAGTAGATTTAAATGAAGTTGAACAAAATGCTTTCTTCTTTCCTGATGCGTCTAAATTAGAGCAACTGGATGAGTACATGCGTGATTTGAAAAAATCAGGTGACTCAGTCGGGGCTAAAATTACCGTTGCGGCAACAGGCGTACCTGTTGGACTCGGTGAGCCAGTATTTGACCGTCTTGATGCTGATATTGCTCATGCATTAATGGGCATTAATGCTGTTAAAGGCGTTGAAATCGGTGATGGTTTTGGTGTGGTAACCCAAAAAGGTTCTGAGGGGCGTGATTTAATGTCTCCAGCAGGCTTTGAGTCAAACCATGCTGGTGGCGTGTTAGGTGGTATTTCTTCTGGTCAACCTATCGTTGCTCATATTGCACTTAAGCCAACTTCAAGCATTTCAGTTCCTGGTCAAAGCATGACTGCTCAAGGTACTACGGCTGATGTGGTCACAAAAGGGCGTCATGATCCTTGTGTTGGTATCCGTGCTGTGCCGATTGCAGAAGCAATGCTTGCAATTGTATTAATGGATCACTTACTTCGCCACCGCGCACAAAATCAGGACGTGGTTTCTGAAACTCCCGTTATCGGTATGAAATAAATGCCTAATGCGTCATCAGCTGAGCCTAACGTTCGTTGGCTCAGCGCTTGTTACTTTTTCTTTTTTTCAATTCTTGGCTTAATGGTTCCATACCTTGGTGTGTTTTTTGATAACCGAGGTTTTAATGCCCAAGAGATTGGCTTTCTGATGGCAATCCTTATGGGAACGCGAATTATTGCTCCCAATGTTTGGGCTATGGTTGCCGATAGAACCGGTATGCGTTCTGAGTTAGTTAAATTCGGATCTGCAGCCGCTGCGATTACCTATGTCAGCTTTTTCTTTGATGGCAGCCTCACATATTTAGCTATCAGTTTGATGGTATACACCTTTTTTTGGAATGCGATTTTGGCTCAGCTTGAGGTCATAACGCTCGAAAGTTTAGGGGATGAGTCCCATCGATATGGTGCAATACGTAGCTGGGGAAGTGTCGGGTATATTTGCTTAGTCATCATTGCAGGTTTTTGTATCAGTGAGTTCGGTGCTGAAATTGTCCCTTCAATTGGGATGGTACTTTTTATCGGCATGTTCTTATGTGCTTTGGCATTACCCAATAATAGAGCGTCCTTAGCTGACGTAGGCTCAAGACCGCCTTTAACACTGTCTCCTTCTATCATTTGGTTTCTTATATCAGCGATATTACTGCAAATGAGTGTAGGGCCTTTTTATGGCTTTTTTGTTTTATATCTTAAACAAGCAGGTTATACCGAGGGCATAGCAGGTTTATTCGTTGCTTTTGGCGTGGTGGTTGAAATTTTAATGTTCATGCTTGCGCCAAGATTATTGGGTCGGTTTGGGGTTAAATTACTCTTGATAGTCAGTATGGGTTTTACGGTTGTAAGGTGGATCTTATTGGCATATGGCGTAGATAATATTTTACTGTTGTCCATTAGCCAAGCACTTCACGCATTCACTTTTGGTTTAACACATGCAGCGTCAATTCAGTTTATTCATCGTAATTTTGATATTGCGCATCGAAGCAAAGGCCAAGCGCTCTATGCTAGTTTAAGTTTTGGTTTAGGCGGCGCGATTGGAATATGGGTGAGTGGTATGATTTGGGGTGATGGTTCAGGTGCTAGTCAAACTTGGTTATTTGCTTCTTTTTGCGCTGTGTTAGCATTATTAGCTACATTGGCTATTCGTGAGCCAAAACCTTATTTGAAAGTCAAAAGCTAATACATAACATATTGCCCGTGAATAAGATTAACTTAACTAGCATTGTTAAAATTCATTAGAAAAGTGAAAGAGGATTGATTGCAGTGAAGCGTTTTCGATTAGGTTTGATTATTAACCCATTAGCAGGATTAGGTGGCAGTGTAGGCCTCAAAGGTTCTGATAATGTGGCGCAATTGGCAATTGAAAAGGGCGCAGAGCCAAAAGCTAACTTAAGAATGGAACAAGCATTAGCCGTAATTGAGCCGTTTAAAGATCAAATTGATATCATTACCGCATCCGGTGATATGGGCCAAAACCTCGCGCAGAAAATGGGGTTTACAGTGACCTGTGTGCATTCGACTGCGGCAAACGAGACTTTGACACCAGATAAACAACCACAACATCATCAA
Source organism: Shewanella sp. 10N.286.52.E4 (assembly GCF_041468785.1). Lineage (NCBI taxonomy): Bacteria > Pseudomonadati > Pseudomonadota > Gammaproteobacteria > Alteromonadales > Shewanellaceae > Shewanella > Shewanella sp. 10N.286.52.E4. The sequence continues at coordinate 34,563 of NZ_JBFRJJ010000035.1, read as the reverse complement.
CTTACTCACGCTCGAGATACACAACTCACAGTAGAAGCGTTAATGAACGAGTCACTCGATTTATTACTTTTCGCCGGTGGCGACGGTACTGCGCGAGATATTTTTGCCGTAGTTGATGACGCTATACCAGTACTTGGCGTGCCAGCTGGAGTGAAGATTCACTCTGGCGTATACGCGATAACACCGCATGCTGCTGGTGTGGTAGTCAATATGCTACTTAAAGGCGAGTTAGTGAGCTTGATGACGGCTGATGTGATGGATATTGATGAGCAAGCATTTAGGCAAGGCACAGTTAAAGCGAAACGCTTTGGTGAAATGCTAGTACCTGCCGAGCCACGTTATATTCAAGCTGTTAAAATGGGCGGTAAAGAGGTCGACGAGTTAGTGCTTGCTGATATCGCTGCTGATGTTATTAATCAAATGGAAGATGAGCTTTATATCATAGGCAGTGGCTCAACGGTTGCAGCGTTAATGGAAGAGCTTAATCTAGACAACACATTATTGGGTGTGGATGTTATCCAGAATGAGCAAGTGGTTGCTGCTGATGTCACCGCTAAACAGTTGCTTGAATTGACGACTAATAAACCGACGAAGTTAGTCATTACCTTGATTGGCGGTCAGGGGCATATTCTTGGTCGTGGTAATCAGCAACTCTCGCCAGAGCTAATTAAGCAGGTCGGAAAAGACAATATTATTATCTTAGCAACAAAAACTAAGCTAAAAGCACTTGAAGGACGGCCATTAATTGTGGATAGTGGCGACCCTGAATTAGATAGTGCACTTACTGGTTATTATAAAATTACCACTGGATACCACGATTACGTGATGTACCAAGTTGCCAACCCAGATTTATCGGAGAGTTAGACCATGTTAGAGAAGTATGATGCAGCTTTAGAAGGTTGGATTGAACACACTGTTGCCAATGGTGATGATGACGCGCTATTTGCCAGCGGTTACTTACAGGGTCATATTGCAGTGGTTTTTTCTCAGCTTGAACAAGAACAACTTAGCGGTATTGATGCCCTAGATGACAAAATGGTCGATTGTTTAGCATTGGCAGATGATGAGTTAGAAGCTGCCGACTTTGCTTTAGTGCAAAGGGCTTGGCAACAATTACGTCAAATCATCAGCGATATAAAATAAGCATTAGTAAGCGAATTGGCATGACAGAACAAAAGAATATATCAACAGCTTCAATCGGGCTGGTTAATCCTAAAACACCTGTAAATGTGGGTGGGATTATGCGCGCAGCAGGTTGTTATCAAGCGAATGCGGTATTTTATACGGGTAATCGTTATGAATTGGCGGCTCGCTCAGGTGAAGCACAATATGATGTTGATACTAAAAATGCAGCCAAAACGATCCCGTTAACACGGGTGGAATCGTTGCTAGAACAAGCACCCCAAAACGCTAAAATAATCTGTGTTGATTTAGTAGTTGGCGCAACACCGTTGCCGTTATTTGAACATCCTGCAGATGCTTTTTATATCTTTGGCCCTGAAGATGGCACCATTCCGCAGCAAATTATTGATGCTGCAGATGAGGTGGTTTATGTGCCAACGGTGGGATGTATGAATTTAGCGGCCTCAGTCAATGTATTGTTATATGATCGACTGTCTAAAAGTGCACAAATCGCAGCGGATGATGAACTGATCCGCGAGAGTCGAGATAATAATAATCGCACTAAAGTCAAAACGTGGAAGAAATAGCACTAATTTGAGCTAACTAGGCGCTTAGTCTACATGCTGTTTAATAAACTAAGCGCTCGCTAATGAATTAAGCACGCTCTAATGAATAAGCTGCTTAATATAATGGTCAAGTTCTACTTGGCCATTTTTTTGTGCTAATTCAGCCCGGAAACAATCTAGAATAGCGGTTTCATGGGCTGCAATTAAATCAAAAATCTTATTATGCTCAGTGCAATTTGTTGCCCATTGACGATACTCTTCTTCGTAAGGGATTACCCAATTAACCAAAGTTTGCAGTAATTCTGTCCATGACAAATCAAGCCATTTTTGTGCGTCATCATGGCCTTTTTGTGTCATGGTTTCGACAGGAAAGCTGAATCGCTCCGTCTGCTTGAGTAAGTGAGATAACAGTAACTCAGCAGTGAGAGTTTCTACTTCAATCAGTTTCTTCCAGAGTTCTATTCGCCGTTCATCTTCTTCAACATTTTGCAGTAAACTAAAAAAGGCAATGCCGTATAGCTCGCCTAAATAAGCTTGATGTATCTTTTCATTGTTCGTGCTCATCTGTCATTCCTTTGGAATAATCGCCATCGATTAGATTAGCGATTTGCCTTTAAGCAATTTTCTTAACCACATTCTATTTGGATTGAGCATGGCAAACATATCGTAACTGATGGGTGGCGTTTGCTTGCAAATAATAGATGCTAATGCTTCTGCAGCTAATGGCCCAGAACTTAACCCTCTTGAGCCTAAACCGCCTAATACATATAAGCCTTGATGTGATGGTGCAGGTTGATGCCGCCAAAATTTTCGGCTTGTAACGGTAAGCTGATGGTCTTTTAATGGTTCAGTATTATAACGTTTGAAGATCGCATCTATATCCGGAGCTAATCCCATCATAGGGCAATGATCGCGGGTGACCATTCGCACGCCGACTCTTGCATTTTCATCTGAAACATCTATGTCATTAACCCATGTTCTGTCTGGAAAGCTATGTTGCATTTTTTGGGCATTTTCTAACTGTTCATCAGGGCAGTAATCAAGGTTTTCAGGTGACTTGACGTAACTTGCCCCTACACAATGATGTTGATTATTTTCAGGGGTGAGATAACCATGAGCGCAAATCACCGTTTTTAATTCGGCCAGTTTACCTTTTGACGGGATATGACTCACTTGGCCGCGAAACCCAGTGACTTGAAGTGCGCGGGTTTGTGTAAACTCCGTTAGCTGGGCCCCAGATGCTGCAACAACTTCGGGATGTTCATAATGTTGCTTACTTACTTCATTATGCTCAGTAGAGGTTAATCGCCAATTCGTTCCTGATTTAGTTAATGCAGAAATCTCACAATTCAGCTTTACCACCACCTCATTACCTTTACTTGCGGCAATCTGCTGTGCTTGCTTAATTGCCGCATTTGCAAATTCATGGGGACAAATCCAACCTGCTAATGGGTAATAAAATGCAGGCTTGTCGATTTGAATCTTGGCAATGTTATTGGCTTGAAGTGGGCTAACGGCAAATGCAATTTCACTTGGCCAATCTTGACCATCAATTATTTTATTTAATCTCGCGTCGCTTCTTTCATCAAAGCCTGTTTGCAGTACGCCACAAAATTGATGGTCGATTTGATGCCCGGCAGCGGTGAGTTCTTGCAAACGACGACGACTATACAAAAAGGCCTGTTGGAAGTACTGGCTCATTAAGCTGTTATCTGGGGTTAACAGCGGGTAAATCGCCCCTTGTTTGTTACCTGAAGCGCCATCAGCCAGCATTTTGTCTTTACAGTAAATTGTGACACTTTTTCCTTTTTCTGCCAGCGACAAAGCAAGGTGAGCTGCTGCAATGCCACCGCCTATAATCGCAATTGAGTCATTAACATTGTTTGTATCTGAGTTTGCGGTTACAGCACTTGAAGTTAAAGCACTTGCAGTTAAATCGTTTGTGACAAAAGCACCTGAAGGCAGTGAATAGGCATATTCACTTTGCAAAGACTGACGTAATGCTCTGCGCTCACATAAAGGGATCTCTTGCAGCATTCTGGTCTGTTCATTTGCCTTAATAGCTTCTGGGCTAGAAACAAGATTAAAGCCTGTGAGCTGTGTAAGTTGTGATAATTTCTTGGAGTTTGCATCAGTATCAAAAGCGTAAATATTGGCATTATCTAGGCTTATTCGACCCATTTGCCAGAAAAGTTTTTCTGTTAGGTGTTGATCAAAATAGGCCGCTTCAGTCGTATGAGGTAAGCAATGCCAATGGCTTATTTGACCTTGCTGACTGAATGGCAAGCTCTGAGCGTTGCGGGCATAATCACCAAAGTATAAGTCGATGATAAATTGACCGCGATTGAAACTGAGTCGCTGACAACCATCGATATTAGCAATACATGCATTTTGCAGCTGCTGTGCATAGTGATGAAAGCAATGTGATGATTGATTGATTTCACTATCAGCAAGCGTCATTAACTGAACTAGCTCAAATGCATTTAAGCCATAATGTTCAAAAACATTTAAGTGTATTGTTTGATTAAATTGTTCAGATAATTGCCAAAGTAGCATGACCTCCATACCAACTCCGAGCCCAATTTGCCCAATACACAGGGTTTTGCTCGAGATTGGCTTATGAGACAAGACACTTTCATAATAATGCCTTATGCTTGCTGCATAATCAGGGTTTTGACAGTAACTACTTGGAAAATTGGCCGATATTGATGCACAATCTCGGGTAACTATAGGGAAGTCAGTGGTTAATTGGGTCAAAGCTCATACTCAAATTGGTTTTATTGAGATTATTTTACCTATGTTTACTGAAAGCTGACCACTTTATTCGTCTAAAGCGGATATCATTGCGGCAGCAAAATTAGGTACTGACACGTACAAAATGGATAGCAAAAAATGAAAAGAGTCGTAATAACAGGTTTAGGTGTTGTTTCAAGCATCGGTAATAACAAGCAAGAAGTGACAGATTCACTAAAAGCTGGACGCAGTGGTATTACCCATTCTGACCAATTCGAAGAAATGAAATTACGCAGTCATGTGTGGGGCGATATTAAATTAAACCCAGCAGATCACATTGACCGTAAAGCGTTACGTTTTATGGGTGATGCAGCAGCATACGCATACATTGCGATGCAAGAAGCAATCAGTGATGCAAATTTAACAGAAGAGCAATATTCTCATCATCGTGTGGGTTTAGTTGTCGGCACGGGTGGTGCTTCTTCTAAAAACCAAGTTCAAGCGGCAGATACGTTACGCGAAAAAAGCGTTAAACGTGTAGGTCCATACATTGTACCGCGCATTATGGCGAGTACGGCGAGTGCATGTTTAGCAACGCCATTTAAAATTAAAGGCATGAACTACTCAATCAGTTCAGCTTGTGCGACATCAGCTCACTGTATCGGCCATGCGGCAGAACTTATCCAAATGGGTAAGCAAGATATGGTATTTGCTGGTGGTGCTGAAGAATTAGATTGGACCCTGACTATGGGGTTTGATGCAATGGGCGCGTTATCAACTAAGTACAATGACACACCAGAAAAAGCATCGCGTACATACGATGCAGACCGTGATGGATTTGTTATCTCTGGCGGCGGCGGAATCGTTGTTGTTGAAGAGTTAGAACACGCATTAGCCCGTGGCGCTAAAATCTATGCCGAAATTATTGGTTACGGTGCATCTTCTGATGGTTACGATATGGTAGCTCCATCTGGTGAAGGCGCTGTGCGTTGTATGCAAATGGCTTTAGCTGATGTTGATACGCCAATTGATTATATCAATACTCACGGTACATCAACTCCAGTAGGTGATGTACGTGAGCTTGAAGCATTGCATGAAGTTTTCCCTGAAAACATGCCGCCAGTGGCTTCAACTAAATCAATGACAGGTCATGCTTTAGGCGCTGCAGGTGTTCATGAAGCGATTTATAGCTTAATGATGATGGAAAACAGCTTTATCGCCCCAAGTATCAATATTGATACGCCGGATGAGAAAGCGGCTGGCATTCCATTAGTCACAGAATATCGTGATGCTGAACTAACGACTGTTATGAGCAATAGCTTTGGTTTTGGTGGCACAAACGCCACGTTAGTGATGCGCAAATATAAGTAAACTTATTATTTGAGCTCATGCCAAATTAGATTTGAAGCCTTTAACGGAAACGTTAAAGGCTTTTTGTTTTTAGGCCAGTAGAAATGAAGAAAATGTTGCTCAATTCATAAGCTTTTATAAACAAAACACATTATTTCGTTTTTGTAGGTAACGAATGCCATTAATAACTTGATAGAATAAGCCCATTAAGTCGTTTTATGATGGTAAATCCCAAATATGAAGATTGTTGCTGATGAGAATATGCCCTATGTCGAAGCGTTATTTGGCGAATTAGGCGAAATAACCCGTGTTAATGGTCGTCAGTTAACGCCTGAACAATTGGTTGATGTTGACGTTTTATTGGTACGTTCTGTCACTAAAGTGAACCAGCAACTGTTAGCACAAGCTAATCAGCTTAAATTTGTCGGTAGTGCCACTATAGGTACTGATCATATCGACTTGGATTATTTACAGCAGCAAAATATTCCTTTTACCAATGCGCCTGGTTGTAACGCAACCGCAGTGGGTGAATTTGCTTTTATTGCAATGCTTGAGTTAGCTAAACGATTTAAGCAGCCATTACAAAACAAAGTGGTTGGCATTGTTGGTGCTGGCAATACTGGCTCCGCTCTTGAACATTGTTTAAAAGCATACGGCATTGAGGTTTTACTCTGCGATCCTGTATTAGCGCGAGAGCAGACGCAAACTGGCAACAGCAATACCCGTGAATTTGTATCCCTTGATACGATCATCGAGCAGGCCGATATCATCAGTCTTCATGTGCCAATTACACGAGTTGGTGAAGATAAAACATGGTATATGCTCGATGAAACACGCCTTAACCAATTAAAACCCAATACTTGGCTGTTAAATTGCTGCCGTGGTGAAGTTATCGATAACCGCGCTTTGATAAAAGTGAAGCAACAAAGAGCTGATTTAAAACTGGTCCTAGACGTATGGGAGGGCGAGCCAAACCCTATGCCTGAACTCGTGCCCTTAGTTGAATTTGCCACACCACATATTGCCGGCTACAGCCTTGAAGGCAAAGCGCGAGGCACGCATATGTTGTTTCAAAAACTGTGCGAGATTATGAATATTGATGTTGATAAAAGCGTCAGTAACTTGTTACCTGCTTTTAGTATTAGCAAGCTTGATATCAATGATGCGTTATCAGAAACACAGCTGCTTAATATTGCCAGATTGGTCTATAACCTCAATGATGATGACTATTTGTTTAGAAATAGCTTCCTTAATAACCATGGGTTTGACCATATGAGAAAAAATCACACTCATAGACGTGAATTTAGTGCATTGTCGCTAGTCAACACGGGGCAATCTGAGGTAAATTGGATGCTTAAATTAGGTTTTTCAGGAGTCGAGCGTTAATTATGTCACAGGAATTTAATGTTGTTGTTTTAGGTGCGTCGGGTGCAGTGGGTCAAACTATGATTGAGATCCTCGAAGAACGAAAATTCCCAGTCGCGAACTTATACCCATTAGCAAGCAGCCGAAGTGCTGGCGATACCGTTAGCTTTAATGGAAAACAAGTAGAAATTCTTGATGTGGACACGTTCGATTGGAGCAAAGCACAAATTGGCTTTTTCTCTGCTGGTGGTGATGTCTCAGCTAAATGGGCACCAATTGCGGCAGAGCATGGCTGTGTTGTGATTGATAACACATCGCACTTCCGCTACGACATCGATGTACCACTTGTTGTGCCTGAAGTGAACCCACAAGCAATTGCTGACTTCCGTAACCGTAACATTATTGCTAACCCTAACTGTTCGACGATTCAAATGTTAGTGGCGCTAAAACCTATTTATGATGCATTCGGTATTTCACGTATTAACGTTGCAACATACCAATCTGTATCAGGTTCTGGTAAGCAAGCGATTGATGAGTTAGCAGGTCAAACATCTAAGTTACTACAAGGTCTACCTGCGGAAAATAAGGTATATCCTAAGCAAATCGCATTTAACGTATTACCGCAAATCGATGTGTTTATGGAAAACGGCTACACCAAAGAAGAAATGAAAATGGTGTGGGAAACACAGAAGATTTTTGGCGATCACGATATTGTGGTTAACCCAACGGCAGTGCGTGTTCCTGTGTTCTACGGACATTCTGAAGCTGTGCATTTAGAAACTCGCCAACCTGTTGAAGCAGAAGAAGTTAAAGCTGTTTTACGTGATGCTGAAGGTATTGTTTTATTTGAAAATGATGAAGACTACCCAACAGTAGTGACAGACTCAGCAGGTACCGATCCAGTATTCGTTGGCCGAGTGAGAAAAGATATTTCTCACGATTACGGTATAAATTTATGGGTTACGGCCGATAACATCCGTAAAGGTGCTGCATTAAACAGTGTTCAAATAGCTGAAGTTCTTGTTAGAGATTATTACTAATCTACTATGAATAGAGTTATTTAGACTAAAAAGCCTGCAGCCTGCAGGCTTTTTTCGTTTTACCGCTGTCAGCAGTAGCAGGGTGACTAAATCTGGTTTATAGTCTTAATTAATAAAAATAAATGACCTAAAGCCCGTTGTCATGAAGACAACTCGATTGCGCTCAAAGGGAAAGATTGATGATTTTTCGTACCTCTTATTTTGTTGGCATTATGGCCTGTGCACTGGCCGTTGTTTCTGCTTCTCATATTATCGAGCCTGCTCATGCAGAAACGCTCAGAATTACTGGCCCTAATGGTGAAGTAAGTTCAGCGCCAACCCGTCAATATGGTCCAACAACATCTTCAGATACTTTTTGGAGCATTGCTCAAAAAGTCAGACCTAATCAAGATATCTCTGTTTACCAAGTGATGGCAGCATTGTTTGATGCGAACCCTCACGCTTTTAGTAGTAATAATTACAATTCATTAGAACGCGGTATGACGCTATTAGTGCCATCTGCAGATGTCATGGCGCAAATAAGCCGTGCTGACGCTAAAACTCGGGCTGAAAATAATGATAAGCGCTTGCCTAATGCCAACCCGAGAACCACAACAGCAGCAACAATTCCTGCCACGAACAATCAAGCAGCGACAAACATCGCACCTTCAGCGCAAAAGCCGTTACAAATCGTGGCACAAACTCAGCAACCAACTGCAGAAGAGCTTGCTAAACAAGCTGCTGAAGAAGTTCAGCCTCAAATTGATGAGCTAACGGTCAAGCTTGAAGATGAGCAAACTAAAGTGCTGTCACTGACCGATGAGTTAGCACGCTCAGAAGATATGTTGATGGTTAAAGATGCTGACAACACGGCACTAAAAGCAAAAATTCAAGAACTCACTTTGCAGCTATCTGCAATGCAAGAAGACTTTCAGCTACTGACTGAAAAACATCAAGCGTTAGAAGCATCACACCAGCAACTTATTGAGCAAAACAATAAACCTGAAGTACTAGAAGAGCCGACTGACTTTTGGCGTTCGATTTCTGACAACATGATTTTATTGGCCGTTTTAGCTGCGTTGCCTCTTATCGTTATTTTCTTAATTATATTTTGGTTAATGCGCCGTAAGAGTAAAGCGGCAACTGAACCAGAAAACGTTACAGCTCCTGTTGCTGAACAGGCTGTCACAGAGGTTCAGCCAGAAGTTGATGACATTGAAAACTTGGCTATCCATTTGGATGATGACGAGGCCGGTGCTGACAATATTGATGATTTACTGGATTTAGACAGTGCAGCAACAGAAGAGTTAAGTCTTGATGACTCATCCGATGCTGATATGTATATCACTGAAGATGCAGAAACAACTGAGGAAGAAGCTGAAGGGACATCACTTGATGACCTTTGGGCTGAAGCCATGGAAGAGCAAGAGGAAGACCTACAGCCGCTTGAAGCGGATGAAGATGACCTTGATAGCCTACTTGAGGGACTTGATACCCCAGCAGAAGAAGCCGTATCTGAAAGTGTTGCCGATGAAGACGATTTAGACAGTTTATTGGCTGGGCTAGATGAGCCAGAAACTCGTTCAGATGAAGCGATTTCTGAAACAGAAGAGGCTATCGATCCACAAGATGATATTGACAGTCTTTTAGCTGACTTTGATGTGCCAGAAGGCGATGTTGCTTCTGACCCCGATGCTGAAAAAGCAGCGGATACAGATCCACAAGATGATATTGACAGTCTTTTAGCTGGATTTGATGTGCCAGAAGACGATGTAGCTTCTGAGCCAGATGCAGAAGAAGCAGCGGATACAGATCCGCAAGATGATATTGACAGTCTTTTAGCTGGATTTGATGTGCCAGAAGACGATGTAGCTTCAGAGCCAGATGCAGAAAAAGCAGCGGATACAGAACCACAAGATGATATTGATAGCTTATTAGCTGGATTTGATGTGCCAGAAGGCGATATAGCTTCAGAGCCAGATGCTGAAAAAGCAGCGGATACAGATCCACAAGATGATATTGATAGCTTATTAGCTGACTTTGATTTGCCAGAAGACGATGTAACTTCAGAGCCAGTTGCAGAAAAAGCAGCGGATACAGATCCACAAGATGATATTGATAGCTTATTAGCTGATTTTGATTTGCCAGAAGACGATGTACCTGGTGAAGCGCCAGTGGAAACAGAAGCAGTAACTGAGACTGATACTAATGCTAATGCAGTAGCGGATGAAGATGATCTCGACGCTTTATTAGCATCTATCGATGCACCAACTGAAGAAGAACATGATTTCACAGCAGAGATTGCAGCTGAGTTAGAGGATGATGTTTCAGTTAGCCTAGATGAAACCGCCAATATTGATGAACTTATTGCTGAAGTTGATCCAGAAAAAGAATTTGCTCCACTGAGCAACGAAGGGCTTGATGTTGAGCAAGTACTGAGTGCAGAACTTGAGGAAATTGAATCAGAGCTTCATATTGAATCTGATAATGATGATATCGACTCGCTACTTTCTGAGCTTGAAAGCGCTTCTAGTGAAAACACAGAAGTAGAAAGTGTTGCTGTTGATGAATCAGATGTTGATGAGTTAGAGGCTAAAAGCTCAACCCTTGAAGATGAATTGGCTGAAACTGAAACAGATTCTAATGCCGATATCGACGACATTATTGCCGATATCGAAGCAGAAGACTCTCATCTTTCGGTTGCTAATGAACCTATTGATAATGAATCTGTTAATAAAGAGTCTGTTAATAAAGAATCAATCAATGAAGATTCAGAATTAGGCTCTTTTGAGAATACTTCAGAACCAGAACCAGAACCA
>NZ_JBFRJJ010000035.1:0-22805 GCF_041468785.1 Shewanella sp. 10N.286.52.E4 | reverse complement strand
ACCAGAACCAGAACCAGAACTTGAGCCAGAGCAACAACTTGATTTATCTGCGCAGAACCCTGCGATAGCTGATGCGGATTTAGATGAGTTACTGGCTGATTTAGATGTTAGTAATCTAGAGCAGACAGAGCTACAGGATGAAACATCGACTGAATCTAGTGAACTTGAATTAGATGCAACAGAACTTAAGTTTGCCCCAGGTGATGAGTCAGCATTAGATATTCAAGATGATACTCAAGCAGCAACGCAAGCAGAGACTGATGAAGATCCGTTAGTGGCTGAGTTATTAGCCGCTGAGCAACAAGATCAACTGTCGCAGCAAAGCAATGATGAACAAGATTCTGATATCGATGAACTCGATGCTCTTTTAGCAGATTTTGACGTTGATAAAATCGCTGATGAAGAAGAGGCGTTATTTTCAAACGATGATGAAACGATTTCAGAACAAGATTTCGATACCATGCTGGCTGACCTTTCAACCACCAATGAATCCGATACAACTGAAGACAAAAGCATTAATGCGACTAACAGCGAATTAGATGTTGAAGAGCAACCTGACAGTGAACTCGTCGCTAAAGAGTCTGGTTTCTTCGATGATCTAAAGTCTAAAAAAACCGGTGCGCCAGGTATTGATTGGGAAGCAGATTTATTTCAACAAGCTTCTAATCACCCAGCAGCTGAGCAAACTGAAGCAATAAATAACGACGATGATAGCTATCAATTAGTTGATGATAACTTAACTGTCGATGAAGCATTGGCCGCTTTAGATGCTCAAGAAAGCCTTAAAGCGAAAGGTGGTAGCGAAGACTTAGTCGGTCAAACTCCTGAAACCAGTCACGCAGCTGAGCCTTCAGAAGACATGCTGAATACCTTTGAGCAAGAAAATGGTTTCATCGATATCGACAAATTACTTAATGACGCAGACGAAGATGTTGAGTTGAGTGATCAATATAAAGATGTTGATGTAGATATGGGTGAAGTGAATGCACTCATAGGCAACGCCGAAATGATTGATGTTGACGATGAAGAAAATTCGGTTAATGCCAAATTAGACTTAGCTCGCGCTTATATTGAAATTGAAGACGAAGATGCAGCTAAAGCCATTTTAAAAGAAGTGCAAATTGATGGTAATGAGCGCCAACAAACTGAAGCGGGTAAATTACTTAACGGTATGAGCTAATATTCAGCGAATGTAGTGTGTTAAGTAGGCAACAAACATGATCAAACGGCGCAGCATGCATGCGCCGTTTTTTTTGTGCTAAAATGCGCGCTCTTTAAACTTGAGGGTTATTTCAATGCGTGTGGCGTTAGGTGTCGAATACGATGGTAGTCAATATTTCGGTTGGCAGCGACAGAAAGAAGTTACTTCTGTGCAAGCGAGAATCGAAGCTGCTTTATCATCAATAGCCAATGAACCAATTGAGATAATTTGTGCCGGTAGAACCGACTCTGGTGTTCATGGCACAGGTCAAGTTGTGCACTTTGATACGCAATCTACGCGTCAAATGTCGGCATGGACACTAGGCGTTAATGCCAAACTGCCTGATGACATTGCTATTCGCTGGGCAAAAGAGGTGGATGATACCTTTCATGCGCGTTTTTCTGCTACGGCACGTCGTTACCGTTATATTATTGATAACAGTGAATTTAGACCTGGCATTCTGCGTAATGGTTTAAGCCATTATCACTATGAACTTGACCATGAGTTAATGCATCAAGGCGCGCAGTTATTTGTGGGCGAGCATGACTTTACCAGCTTCCGTGCACTTCAATGTCAGGCCCACAGCCCAGTGAGAACCATTGAATTTGTTAATGTAACTCGTCAAGGCAGGTTCATCATGATTGATATTAAAGCCAATGCTTTTTTACATCACATGGTGCGTAATATTGTTGGTACTTTGATTGAGATTGGTCAATCAAACCAAAAAGTGGAATGGGTTAATGAGCTGCTTGCATTAAAAGACCGCAAGTATGCTGCGCCAACATCAAAGCCTAATGGCCTTTATTTAGTTGATGTGACTTACCCAGAGCATTATGGGCTACCCAAACCACCAATGGGTCCATTGTTTATGCTCGATTGAGTTTATTGCTAAATTAACACTCGAATAAAATCAGCTGCACGAATATATCCAGCACGAATATACTTAGCTCGAATATACTTAGCTCGAATATAAATAGAAAAAATAAGCATTGTTGCGTTAAGGAATAACATGGTTTCAGTGAATAGCAATCAAGCTATATCGGCCCCAGCAAAAGAGGCAAATTTGTCTCAATGGTTAGATTATTTACTTTCTATTCATCCAACTGAAATAGAAATGGGCTTAACGCGCGTCACTGAAGTGGCACAACGATTAGACCTGTTACACCTCAACTCAACGGTAATCACGGTCGCAGGCACAAACGGCAAAGGCACCACTTGTGCCATGATTGAGTCAGTGTTATTGCAAGCTGGTAAAACGGTTGGCGTGTATAGCTCGCCTCATTTAGTTCATTTCAATGAACGAGTACGTCTTAATCATAAAGATGTATCAGATGAGCAGTTAATTGCCGCTTTCACAGCGATTGAACAAGCTAGAAGTCAGCCGCAACAAACAGAAATTTCATTAAGCTTTTTTGAATACGCCACGCTTGCGGGTTTGTATATTTTTAAACAAGCGACACCTGATGTGGTGTTACTCGAAGTTGGCTTAGGTGGACGTTTAGACGCCACTAACATTATCGATGCCGATGCTTGTGTGATTACCTCAATTGATATCGACCATCAAGAGTACCTTGGTGATACCCGAGAACTCGTTGGCCGTGAAAAAGCAGGTGTCTTTAGACGTCATCGTTTAGCCGTTATTGGCGAGCCCGACGTACCGCATACGGTATTGGATTACGCAGCTGAAATTAGCGCGAATGTTTATCAGGTGAATAAAGACTTTAGTTATCATCTTAACGGTGATAAATGGCAATTTAGCGGTAAAAATGGCGCAATAAATTCACTCACTTTACCTAAGTTACCATTAGCCAATGCTGCTACGGCCATCGCTGTGATAGAACAAACTTGGCCTGAAATCAGTACTGCAGCTATCACTACAGGCATTGCCACAGCAAGGTTATCAGGCCGATTAGAACAAGTGTCAGATTCGCCAAGAGTGTTAGTTGACGTTGCTCATAATCCCCATGCGGCAAAGTATTTAGCGTCTCAATTGCAACAATATAAGCCGGCTCGCATTATTGCTTTGTGCGGCATGCTAAAAGATAAAGATGCATCAGCAGTGCTTACAGAGCTTAACGATACTGTGGATGAGTGGTACTTTACTAGCTTAGATGTTGAGCGCGGTTTAGATGCCAATACACTGGCAAGTTGCCTTGCAGCTAATAACGCAACCAATACAACTGCTGTGAAGGCATTTCAGTTTGATTCGATAGATCAAGCTTGGCAAAGTGTCAGTGCAAATATTACTGCAGATGATGTGGTAATTGTTTTTGGCTCATTTTACACTGTGGCTGGCTTTAGCAAAATTTTATAAAGGAAATAAACATTTGTCTGCTCAATTTCAAAACCGATTAGTGGGAACGGTTGTTATCGTAGCGCTTGGGGTGATTTTTTTACCTGACTTGCTCGATGGCAAAAAACAACGTGAAATCGAAGAGTTTACCGAAATTCCGCTGCGCCCAGTGATTAATGAGCAAACCAGCGATGTCATTGGCGAAGGCTACACACCTGAAACATTTGAAGTGGAAGAAATTGCCCAAACTCAAGACTTAGGAGCCTCTGAAGATTCGTCTGAAAAAGTCACTCCAGCTGCCACTACTGCCTCTGATAGAACGTCCTCAGATAAAAGTGCATCAACTAGTGCCAAAGCAGCATCTGCGACATCAACACCTGTACAAGTCGCTAAAGCAAAGCCAGAAGTTAAAAAAGTCGAGCCTATTAAAGCGGGTTATACCTTACAACTTGGCGGCTTTAATAATGCTAAAAATGTTGAAGAGTTAGTCAAAAAACTCAGACAAAATGGTTTTACCGCATATACCTTGCCAGCTAAACCGATAGATGGCTCGCTAACAAAGGTATTCGTAGGGCCTGAACTTTCTGCTGAAAAACTCAAAACATACCAGAAAAAAATCAATAAACTAAATGGTCTTCAAGGCAAAATTGTTCAATACAATCCCCTAGAAAACTAACTATTCACTATTGTTTGGTACAGCGCAAAGTCAATTTATCTAGCAGTTGGTGAGAAAGTTTTCTGTCTCTGTTAGAATCGCGCCGTCTTAACATCTATACCGGATCCCCATCTCAATGGTTTGGATTGATTACGCTATTCTCATCGTCATCGGCTTATCAACTGTCATCAGTTTGATCCGCGGATTTGCCAAAGAAGCCATGTCTTTAGTGGTATGGTTCGCTGCCTTCTTTATTGCCAGCCAATTCTATCAAGACTTAGCCGTTCATTTAACCCAAATGAACGATGAAATGACCCGCAATGGTGTTGCCATCGCCGTGTTATTTGTCGCCACGCTTATCTTGGGCGCATTAGTTAATTATTTATTAGGTCAACTGGTTTCTAAAACCGGTTTATCAGGCACCGATCGAGTCTTAGGCTTGTGTTTCGGTGCGCTTCGCGGGGCATTAATTGTCAGCGCTATCTTATTTTTTCTGGATGCTTTTACTGGTTCGCCAAGTCAAGACTGGTGGAAAGAGTCAGAACTTGTACCCCAATTTGGTGTCGTTATTCAGTGGTTTTTTGACTACTTGGAAAACACATCTAGCTTTGTACCCAAAATATAAATATAAAACATCTTACAATGAGGAAGCTTACCCATGTGTGGTATCGTCGGAATAGTTGGTCAGTCATCGGTTAATCAAACCATTTATGATGCATTGACCGTGCTTCAGCACCGTGGTCAAGATGCAGCAGGTATTGTGACTGTTGACAAGAGTGCGTTTCGTTTACGTAAGGCAAATGGATTAGTTAAGGACGTTTTCGAAGTTAAACATATGCAGCGCCTGCAAGGTAAAGCAGGTATTGGACACGTTCGTTATCCAACTGCGGGCAGCTCAAGTGCTTCTGAAGCGCAGCCGTTTTATGTTAATTCACCGTTTGGTATTTCATTAGCCCATAACGGTAACTTAACCAATACAGTTGAGTTAGCTGAAAGCTTAGTGAAAAAACGTCGTCATGTTAACACCACCTCAGATTCTGAAGTGTTATTAAACCTACTTGCTGATGAGCTTCAAGAGACTCGTAGTTTAACCTTAAGTGCCGATGAAGTATTTGACGCTGTTGCTAAAGTGCACGCGCAAACTCGTGGTGCTTACGCCGTAGCTGCAATGATCATTGGTCAAGGCTTAGTGGCATTTCGTGACCCATTTGGCATTCGTCCGTTAGTGTTAGGTAAGCATGAAACACCAACGGGTACTGAATACATGGTGGCATCAGAAAGTGTTGCATTAGACGCTGTTGGCTTTGAAGTCATGCGTGATGTTGCACCGGGTGAAGCGATTTATATTTCATTAGATGGTCAGCTATTTACTCGCCAATGTGCAGTAGACCCAAGCTATGCACCGTGTATCTTCGAGTTCGTATATTTTGCTCGTCCAGATTCTGCGATGGATAAAATTTCAGTTTACGGCAGCCGCGTGAACATGGGCGCAAAACTAGGCGCTAAAATTCAAAAAGAATGGGAAGATCATGACATTGACGTGGTTATTCCAATTCCTGAAACCTCATGTGATATCGCATTAGAAATCGCACGTTGTATGGAGCTTCCTTACCGTCAAGGTTTCGTGAAAAACCGTTACATTGGCCGTACGTTCATCATGCCAGGTCAACAAGAGCGTAAGAAGTCAGTACGTCGTAAACTCAACGCCATTAATACTGAGTTTAAAGGTAAAAACGTATTGTTAGTCGATGACTCTATCGTACGTGGTACCACTTCAGAGCAGATTATTGAAATGGCACGTGAAGCTGGCGCGAAGAAAGTGTACTTTGCTTCAGCAGCACCTGAAATTCGTTTCCCTAACGTGTACGGTATTGATATGCCAACGACCAATGAGTTAATTGCTCACGGCCGTGATGCTGACGAGATTGCAAAAATCATCGGCGCTGATGGCATTATCTTCCAGGACTTAACTGACTTGGTCGATGCAGTAGGCATGGAAAACCCTGAAATCAAGCGTTTTGAAACATCAGTATTCGATGGTCAATACATCACAAACGATGTTGACCAAGCTTACTTAGACCACTTAACGCAGTTACGTAATGATGACGCGAAAGCGAATAGCAAAGACATCGGCACTAACTTAGAAATGCATAACGTCTGTCATCCTTAATTTGTTATGACAGTTTGTGTGTCAAAAGCCAGCGAAAGCTGGCTTTTTTGTTTTTGAATAATGTAAAAACAACAGACCCTTGATTGTAAATAATTAGGGCCTGTTGATCTTTCAAGGTTGTTTTTGCAGCGAGTTGTTGGCCATTTGTACAAGGCAGAGACTTTGTGGTGTAGTTATTCTACATAAAAAGTCGATAACGCAGTAAAAATGACCAACAAACGCTGCCCGAAGGGTTCGACTAAAAGCGTTTTACTCTTTGTTGGATGAATTTTGCTTAGATGACTAGGCATCAACTCATCCGCCTCGATTAAAACGCTTTTACTTCGAACAAAGTTTAACCAGCAAAGATCAACAGGCCCTAGGGCTAAGCATTTTAATTTGTTAATTTACGCTGATAATTAAGATATGTACGGAGAGCCAAGCAGATGTCTAAAATTGAGTTTACTGCAGAACAGCGTGAACTGATGGTGCAAAAAATTCAAACCTATTTTGAAGATGAACTAGACCAAGATTTAGGTCAGTTCGATGCCGAATTTTTATTGGATTTCTTTGCCAGTAATATTGGTGCGCACTTTTATAACCGTGGCTTACATGATGCACGAGCCATATTCGAAGCTCGTATCGAGACCATTGATGAAGATATATACGGTATTGAGAAAGATATAAAATAGCTTCTCAAGTAAATCAATCATTTACTATTTGTACGACAAACTATTTACATTGTGCTTTTCCTCCCCTAGGTTAGTCAAAGAAACTCAATCTTAAATGATTCAAAATGGAGGAAAGACAATGTCTCAGCCACTTCGAGATGATATCCCACAAGAAGCATTTGATTGGTACGATGAATATGCCCACGGTGGCATGGATCGTCGAACCTTCATGAAGAAACTAGGTACCTTAGTCGCAGTCGGTTATTCCATGACTGTACTCACCTCAGCTTTGCTGCCAAATTACGCACTGGCTGAGCAGGTGTCGTTTAATGATGCTGACATTAAGGCCACTTATGAAAAGTTTACATCTCCATTAGGTCATGGCGAAGGCCAAGGGTATTTAGTTGTTCCCACTAATGTTGATTCAAGCAAAGCTGCAGTTTCTTTACCTGTGGTGTTAGTCATACACGAAAACCGAGGCTTAAACCCTTACGTTAAAGATGTTGCACGCCGTTTAGCCAAAGCAGGCTTTATCGCCTTCGCCCCTGATGCACTTTATCCTCTGGGTGGATACCCAGGTAATGATGATGAAGGCCGAGCGATGCAAAAATCTATGGATCGCGATAAAATCCAACAAGATTTTGTCGCTGCAGCAAAGTTTTTAAAATCTCATGAAAACAGTAATGGAAAACTCGGCGCTGTAGGTTTTTGTTTTGGTGGCTATATCGTCAATTATCTTGCTGCAGTCGAATCTGATTTGCTTACCGCAGGCGTGCCTTTTTATGGAACACCCGCTAAGAAAGAACTCCGAGAAAATATTAAAGCCTCATTGATGGTACAACTTGGTGAAGAAGATGAACGGGTTAATAAATCTTGGCCAGATTATGAAGCTGACTTAAAGCGGTTAAATGTGCCATACCAAATGCACATGTATAAGAATGCCAAGCATGGATTTCATAATGACTCTACATCACGCTTTGATGAAGCGAATGCAAAGCTTGCTTGGGACAGAACCATTGCATTTTTTAATCAAGAATTGGCTTAAGTCGCACTTGATGGCTCACTGAAATGTGGTGATGACAAGACATAAAAAAGCAGTGCAAGCACTGCTTTTTTTTATGCCATTGACTTAAGTGTTAACGCAAAGGCGTAAGTCTTTTAATCCTGATAGATGTAATGCGTGTTAATACACCCTTTAAGCTATCACCGACATTTAAAATACGCAGGTGAGCATATCCACAAGCTCAGTTTCAGTTGTTGGCATTTTAGCGAGCTCAATCATTTCAGGCGAACCGCCATTTAGCATATAAGCACTGGTTGTTAAGTGGTCATGGTGAAACCATTTACCGTTAACACAAACGTCGGTATAGCACTTCTCACATTGCTTCAATTCCATAACGGGCTCCTGACCTCATTTTCTGCGTTAACTAAAACTATCTCAAGAATTTGTTCGCAATCATGATCTGGATCAACTTTATTCCAGCTTTAATCAAGCAGGGGAAGATGATTTGATTGTTTAAAGAGGCTAAATAAGTCAATTGTATGGCTATTGGAGCTAATTTATATTGTTTATAAATCGATTATGAAAATTTACTACAATAATTGGCACGCGTTAGCGCGAGAGTTAGTCAGATTTGCTTTATAAATGTTATCTGGTGTTCGACACGAGTTATTTATATTCATTTATTGTTTTTGATAAATTATTTCTTGAATGACTATTAAAATGCACTGTAATTATATACAGTAAACTAATTCTGATGAAAAAGCCTGCTTAAAAGTGCTTTAACGATTTTTGATGGTTTGAACTAAATGATCCTTTATATTGCCGAAAAACCTAGCTTAGGTCGTGCCATAGCCGATGTATTACCTAAGCCTCACAAAAAAGGTGATGGTTACATCATGACAGCCAATGGTGATTGCGTGTCTTGGTGCGTGGGACATTTATTAGAACAAGCAGAACCCGACGCTTATGATCCCGCTTATAAGTCGTGGCAATTAGCTCACTTGCCAATTGTGCCACAGCAATGGAAGTTAAAACCTAAATCAAAAACACGCTCTCAGCTAAGCACATTAAAAAAACTGATAAAACAGGCATCAAGTCTGGTTAACGCAGGCGATCCTGATAGAGAAGGGCAATTACTGGTTGATGAAGTGATATCCCATTCTGGTATTAAAGCCGATAAAATTAGCCAAACTCAGCGGCTACTCATCAGCGATTTAAACCCTTCTGCAGTGAAAAGAGCATTAAACCAAATGCGCAGCAATAAAGAGTTTGTTCCGCTTTCAACTTCAGCACTGGCGCGTAGTCGTGCTGATTGGTTATACGGCATGAATATGACTCGTGCATATACCATTCAAGGTAGAAAGGTCGGTTATCAAGGGGTTTTGTCGGTCGGTCGGGTACAGACGCCAGTGCTTGGTTTAGTTGTTAGACGTGACGAAGAAATTGCTCATTTTGTGCCAAAACCGTTTTACGATGTGTTAGCTCATCTTATCACTCAAGAAAATCAAACCTTTACGGCTAAATGGAAACCCAGTGAAGCCTGTCAGCCCTACATGGATGAAGAAGGGCGAGTGCTGGCTAAAGGGCTTGCTGAAAATGTGGTTGGCCGTATCACTAATCAACCTGCAGAAGTCACAAAACTGGAAGCTAAGAGTAAACGTCAAAACCCACCATTACCTTACAGTTTATCTGCGTTGCAAATCGACGCTGCAAAGCGTTTTGGGATGAGCGCCAAGGACGTGTTGGATACGTGCCAAAGCTTGTATGAACGCCATAAACTGATTACTTACCCACGTTCTGATAGCCGTTATTTGCCGGTTGAGCAACATGGTTTAGCGCCGCAAGTTATTAATGCAATATCCAAAAATGATCCGTCACTAACTGCAAAAGCGGATTCACCAAATAGCAAACTTAAATCCAAAGCGTGGGATGACAAAAAAGTCGATGCTCATCACGCGATTGTACCAACAGAAAAAGTGACTAATTTGGCCAATTTATCCAGTAAAGAAGCCAAGTTATATTCACATATTGCCAGGCAATATTTAGCCCAGTTCTATAAGGCTTACTTATACGATGAAACTCAGGTAGAAGTGACTATTGCAGGTGGCTTGTTTACCACCAAAGCCAAGCAAGAAACCTCGTTAGGTTGGAAACAGCTGTTTGCTGCAAGCGATACGACTAAAAAGGATGATGACGAACTGGCGACCTTACCAGCACTCACTCAGGGTCAGTTGTTACATTGCACTCAGGGTGAGCTTCTTGAAAAGGTGACTCAACCGCCTAAACATTTCACTGATGCGACGTTATTGGGTGCGATGACGGGTATCAACCGCTTTGTGACCAACAAAGACGTTAAAAAAATCCTTAAAGATACCGATGGCTTAGGCACAGAGGCCACCCGTGCGGGGATTATTGAGTTACTGTTTAAACGCGGTTATTTGCAGCGCCAAGGCAAATCGATTGTAGCAACTCCTGTGGGTATTGGTCTGGTCAACTCATTACCAGAGTCAGCCACAACACCGGATATGACCGCATTATGGGAAAGTAGCCTGGATGCCATTAGTCAAAAGCAATTACGCTATGATGCATTTATGTCTCCTTTGCTAAACCAGTTGAATGACTTGATTACTCAAGCAGCGAATCAATTACCTAGTGCTCTGTCAGGTGTCACTGGCCCTGGTTATAAAAAGCGTCGCAGCAGTAGTTCAAGAGGCAGTAGTTCAAAAGGCAGTAGTACAAAAAGCAGTGGTTATAAAAGAAAAGCGTCTTCTTCCTCTTCTGGCAATAAAACGATAAAAAATACCACTAAGCGAGTATCGAAAAAAACCGCTAATTAGCTTAAATTAACTTATTAAATCGGAAGTATGTGCTTAGTTAAATTATTACTCCTGAGCTTAAATGAAATTTATGGATGAGTTACATGCAGCAAGGCGTTCACTTTTTTATTAAATCAACTTTAGTCATCTTAAGTGTATTGATGAGTAACATTTGTTGGTCGGCTGGGGGGTGGCAAGAAACATTTGCTGAATTGAATCTAGATAATTGGTCATACGTGCTTCACCCACAAGGCATCAATATTCTTCCTAAGCCTGCAGGGTTAAATCTGATTAATTCAGAATCAATTTCAGATATTACGAGTGAACCTAGTTCAAATTACGGTGCATTATTAACAATTAAAGGTGAACAATCTTACCTATGGCGTGGGATTGAAGCACTTAACCGAGTAGAACTACAACATAAACCCACCCATACTCGCCCAGGTCAAACAACCACTGTTAGCTGGCAATTTCTACTACCTCAACTATTTAGTGAAGATACCCATCAGATTGCTTACTGGGAGTCAGATAAAACCTACCGGCAAAGCTATCGTTTACAGCTTAATGGTTCACGCATGAGTTTGGTTTCTAATATCGCAAAATCAGTTGTTATAGATGGCGAAGCTGCGCAACCTAATACTAAGCAAGCCTTGTGGTATCTTGACGATATTAAAGCTAATACTTGGTATACGGTTACATTAGAAACATACTGGTCGATGACTGAAGGTCGCATAATGATGGCAATAAACAATCAGCCTCAAGTACATTTAACCCTGCAAACGCTTGTGGCACACGATGAGAATATGTTTATCCAGTTAGGCATTCTACGAGAACGTGCAGACCGAGTTGAATCTATTTGGTTAGATAACGTGAAAGTTGACCATTTTTAATCGACTGATTAATTACCGAACATTCATACTTGTATATTCTATATGACGACTCGTTAGCTAAATTCCTGTTAGTCATTACTCACTGCTCACTATTTATAACGCATAACGCATAACGCATAACGCATAACGCACTACTCACTACAAACACCTTACTCCTCATTTCTAGTTCGAGTCACTGTGGCTGATTTTGTTCATTTCGAAGCTAAATAATGCGTGGCGCAAAATGGTAACTTTGCCGTAGCTTCTCTCCTTATAATTTCTGCCATACCAAGATGATTCAACAACATCAAAATAAGGCAGGCTATGACAGAACAAATATCTTCGTCTATTGATACCACTGCAGCTAATGCTAAAGCAGGTTTTTTTAATCACCATAAAACAAAATTTTATATTTTATTGACGCTGCTGGCGGTCATTTGTGGCTCGGTATTACTAGCAAATGGTTTTACCGTTCATCACAAAGATATTCCAGCGGATTATTGGACCACCACTTCAGCGTTAAAGGGTAAGTTGCTGGACACTGAAATCTTTATTGGTGCATTAACCATGATGTTGGTCGTGACTATTTGCTTAGCAATTTGGGGTTACTGGAAACTTCATTCTCTACCCAAAAAGCATGCTGAACATACGGGGCAAGCAAAATTGATTTTCTGGTTATGTACTATCGGCTTTTTTTACAATGAATTGTGGATAGCTGCCATCTTAATTGTTGTCACCGACTGGAAGAAAATTTCTGCAGTGATTAGGACCTGTTGATCTTTGCAGATTAAGTTTTGTTCGAAATATAAGCGTTTTAATTGAGGCGAATGGATTGATGCCTAGTCATCTAAGCAAAATTCATTCAACAAAGAGTAAAACGCTTTTAGTCGAACCCTTTGGGCAGCGTTTGTTGGCTATTTTTACTGCATTATCGACTTTTTATGTAGAGCACTACACCACAAAGTCTCTGCTTAGTATAAATGGCCAACAATTCGTTGCAAAAATAACCTTGAAAAATCAACAGGCCCTATAGGGAGACAAGCATAATGAAAGAACTATTGTATCCATATGTACTTATTTGCTGGATTTTAATTAAAACTGGCTTAGTAAAACGCACGACGGCTAATTATATTTCTATGATTGTTGTAGGTGTGCTGATTAACCTTGCAGTGTTCTTTGCTCATCGATTCTATTCTCCTGTGGACTTAACTGATTCATCGGTTGTGAGAGCACAAACAGCGGTTTTAAGCCCGATTACAGAGTCAATCGATAAGTATTATGTTAAGCACAATCAGAAAGTTAAAGAAGGCCAGTTACTCTACACTTTGGTGAATAATGAAGAAACCAATAGCCTTCGCCAGATTGAAGCTGAGATTAATAGCTTAGACGCTGATATAGCACAAACTGAGCAGGATTTAACAAGGTTAACTCAAGTTAAAAATGTCGTGGCTAAACGAGACATTGATAAGTATCAAACAAGGTTAAATGCGATGAAATTTGATCGTGAATCATTAGTTGCCCAGCAACAACAAGCTGAGTTTGAAAATAGCCAACTAGAAATTCGCGCTCCTTTTGATGGCGCAGTAACACGCATTGATACAGCAGCAGGGTCAAGAATTGGTAATATTCAACTGTGGAATACTGAAACTAAAATCCTTGAGATGCGTATACCCGATCAGCTATGGAACCGAGTAAAGCAAGGTCAATTTGCCGAGTTTTATGTAGATGCATATCCTGGGCACATTTTTAGAGGGCGAGTTCACTCAATATCTTTAGCTACGGGGGAGGCAAGAGGCAGTCACGGCAGTCAAGAACAAGGCGTCGCTCAACAGTTAGTCAATAACTCAAAAAATATTGGTCGAACAGTGCTGATTGAGTTTAGCGACCCAGAAGGCATTGAAATTCCGATTGGCGCACGAGGCTCAGCCTGGATTTCTACTGAGAAACCTTTTTCACTGCTAGGCCCGATTGATATGTTAGGGGCCGCAACACTCAGGCTTAAAGCATTGAAAAGCTTCTTTGGCGCTTTTTAGGTATTAGCTTAATAACGGGTAAAATAATATAGCGGCTTAAGCACTGGATTGAATGACTGAAACGAACAGCTGAAACGAATAGCTGTAACCAGCAGCTATTCGAATGAGTTAGTCAGGTGCTTCATGTAGTAATATGTTTGTGTATTGTTGTAATGTGGTTAATATAAATGAGTGATTAATCTTTTTTTATAAAGTATCAATATATTAGAGGTTTATAATGTCAGCAGAAACAACCAGTATTGCCACACCTTTGCATGGTTTTAATAGTCCCCAACGTTATTTTGTTGGTTATACTCTCGCTGTTTTAGTCGATTTGACGGTGTTAAATCTACTTGCTGAGTACTGGCAACATATTAGTGTCTCGTCTTTCTCAATCTCATTATTAGTCGCCATTCTGTTGCAGTTGCTGTTAAAGCTAACCATAGCCTTTGAACATAAGTTAGCTGACTACTTCAAAAGTAAACCTGGCACTGCACCTAAGGTATATCGCGCGCTAAGTACTTGGGCGATTTTGTTCTTTTCGAAAATCATCATGCTTGAAGCCATTAACTTAGCCTTCGGCGACAGTATTACCTTTACTGGCCCATTTGACGGTATCGTTGCTTTCTTTGTTTTAGTGTTTGGTATTTTGATTGCAGAATTTATGGTATCGAAGATTTATTTCTCGCTTCGTGACAAACCTAACGATGAAACTGAAGGTGCGGCCGCAGCCAGCTAGCGATGAGTGGGGATTTAGCTTTGTTGGTGAATGATTGAAATAAAGCATACTGACCACTGAATTTGAGGCAAAAAAAATGAGTAATTCAATTAAGGATTACTCATAAAAAATTCACTAGTTCACAACATAAAGGGCGGAACAGGCTAGATTATGCCCGTTCTTACTTAACTGAAAATTAAATTAGCCTTTCATATTGTGATCACAAGCAGGTTTTAGCTTAAATATTATATTATCTAAGACTCTTTTGGCGATTCAATGAGATTAGCTTATCTAACACCCGCTCGCCATCGATACGAATACCATTGTGCTCATATTCTGATGTGAGCCAATATTTCAAGTTATCAACTAATTGCACCGTTTCTAGGCTGTAGTTCATATCTACATACATGTCTTCGCTATAGATGGCAGCACTGACAGGAACAGTGTTTTGCATCAGCACATCAACATCATATAAATTGCTCCAATCAGCTTTTTCGGCAATGGCATTTGCTAATGCTTTAAGAGGCTTTAATTGATTAAATTGCTCAAACATCCACGGGTAAATCATTTCGCCAGTAAATAATAAGCGTTGTCCTCGCTGATAATTAAACTGTTGGAACTGTTCTCTAACACGATGGGCAGACCAATTTGCACCTTGCTGATGGAACTGTTGGCAGTAAATCGACTCATGCATTAAAGCGAAAATAGGGTTGGTGTTATAGTCTAAAAATTGACTAAATTGATGTAAGAAAAGCGGATTAATCTGTTTACCTGAGCCTGTTTCAATCAAGGCTTGTTCTAATAAATAGTAAACGGCTTCAGGCCCTTGCTCCATACCGATATTCACACCCAGTAATTGCAACATCTCAACGGTGAGCTGTTCGCCTGTGGCTAATGTGACCTGATTATTATCGATGAACTCAGCTAACTCAGCGGTTAATTGCTCAGCATCTTTAAAGCGGTGATAAAAGTCATTATTCTTTTTTATCACTCGCTGGTAAGTGGCTTTATAAACATCATCAGCTCGACGGGTTAACGACGGAATACCACCAGTAATGAAGGCTTCTTTAATTGAATCAGGTGCAGCAGATAGATAATGCAGTACGCAGAAACCACCAAAGCTTTGGCCTAAAATACTCCACTGGGTATTGTTGGTTAATTTAAGGCGAATGAATTCAGCATCTCGAATGATATTATCAGCGCGAAATTGACTGACATAATCCACTTGTTCATCGACAGATAAATGCTCAAGGGTTGCGTGGTTGATAAGGCTTGAAAGCCCTGTGCCGCGTTGGTCTAGCAAGATCACTCGATATTCTTGTAGCGCACGTTTAATCCAACCTGAGCTTTCAATCGGTCTAACAGCCCCAAATCCTGGGCCACCTTGAAAATAAACCAGAAAGGGGAGATCTTTTTGCTGGTTTTCTGTGCTGACAATTTCACGGGCAAAGACGGTGATTTTTTCCCCTTCTGGCTGCTGATAGTTGAGCGGAACCGAGAAAAAATGTTTCTTGGAAACAATACCTGAAAGAATGCTGTCCATTTGCATGCTGTACCTGTGATGTGAATAGAGTCTTAGAAAGGGGATATTGTAGAAAGCTTAACTATCAATCACAATGAAAACTTATCGCAACCAGTGTAAGTTTTGTTAGCGAAAGCTAATTTATGTTCCTTTAAATTTACACTAGCTAGAAGTCTATTCACCGTGAGTCAATTAAAGCTGATATTCCCTTTAGCAACGCAGCACTAGCAGTTTAAGCTACGACTTTGCATCATACGTAAGGGCTAATCTGAGTTTTTTATAAATATTTAAAAGATAGATCAAACTTTTTTGTGCTATTTGAAGCATAATAAGCTCAAAGCAAACGCCTGCTACTGTAAGGAAATAAGCAATGAAATATCAAATCATTCCAGTCACCCCGTTCCAGCAAAATTGTAGTGTGATTTGGTGTGACAAAACCAAACTTGCAGCAGTGGTTGATCCTGGCGGAGATATTGACAGAATCGTATCTGAAGTCAGTAAGTTAGGCTTAAAATTAGAAAAGATTTTATTAACCCATGGCCATATTGACCATGTTGGCGGAGCTAAAACTCTCGCTAATCAACTTAATATTCCTATTATCGGCCCTCATGTGGCTGACAAGTTTTGGTTAGAAGGTTTGGCTAAACAGAGCCAAAACTTCGGATTTCCGCACATTGACTCGTTTGAGCCGACGCAATATTTAAATGAAGGTGATAATGTCACTGTCGGTGAGCAAACATTATCAGTGCTGCATTGCCCTGGACACACACCTGGACACATTGTATTTCATTCGTCTGAGTCACAAATTGCTTGGGTAGGGGATGTTTTGTTTAGAAGCTCAATAGGTCGCACTGATTTCCCGCAGTCTGATCATAAGCAACTGATTAATTCAATTACTCAAAAATTGTGGCCATTAGGAGAGAAAGTTAACTTTATTCCCGGACATGGCCCAATGTCGACATTTGAAGAAGAACGTCAGCATAATCCATTTGTTGCTGATCAGTTGTTGGCCTAATCGCTTACATTAAACTGGCTTTTATTAAACTGGCTTTTATTAAAGTGGCTTATATTAAAGCCGCTTACATTAAAGTCGCTTTAGACAGTTTGTTCAACCGAGTCAGTTTCGCATAAACAGTTACATTTTTTATCCTTTCCTTCGTATATTAGCAAACCAGCGAGTAGCTTGACTCGCTGGCAAGTTATATTGATATATCACCTCGAGTTGCAGCATTAAATTCCCAGTAATCTTTGCATTATTGACATCCTTTGTTAGCTTATGTTGAGCCTCGCTGAAATGTGAGGGCTACGACTGGGTAACGATTTGATGCTCCCTCTGGACAAATTGCTGCTACAGAAGTGAATTATGGACTGATTTAGCAGGCAGGGACTATGGCGCATCACTTACTTTCATTACTCGACTCATGGGCTGAAAAACCGCAATTGGAATGGGCGTTAGCTGTCATCACGTCAGTTGAAGGTTCATCTTATCGCAAAGCGGGCGCTATCATGTTGTTTGACCCACTCGGTAAAACGTTGGGAATGCTCAGTGGTGGCTGTTTAGAGGCTGATTTACGTCGTCATGCTCAAGATGCGATTCAAACTCAACGTATTGCTCATATTACCTATGATGCTACTGATGAAAACGATACGAGTTACCAACTCGGTTGTGGTGGGCTTGTTAATATCATGATGGTGCCATTACTGGCAGATAACCAATACCTTGGTTTGCCAGAACTTCATCAGCAGCTTACTCGCGGTAATCAGGGACATTATCAATTATCTCTCAATGACAACAAGAGCCATGCAGGAGAAATGTCAGGTAAATTCATTGCATCCAATGCTGCGAAACATGACAGCTTCGAACCCTCCTCAAAAACGCAGCAGCTCACTAAACAGAGTGCTAAACAGATCACAAAGCGGATATCATTAGATGGGCAAGATTATTTATCTGTCCCTGTGAGAGCGCCTTATCATCTGGGGATATTTGGTGGTGGGTTAGATGCTCAGCCGTTAGCCGCAATAGCTGCCGAGCTTGATTGGAAAATTACCGTATTCGATAGTCGCTCCGCCTATGCGCGCAGCTATGACTTTCCTGCTGCAAAAATCAATAAAACACCACTTACTCAATTGAAAACAGAAGAGCTTACTCAACTCGATGCTGCAGTGGTGATGAACCATAACTTAGACCTCGACTGCGACGCCCTTAAAGCGCTGCAGCCTACCAATATTGATTACATTGCATTGTTAGGTCCAGGGCATAGGCGGGATAAAGTGTTTGGCTTAGCTGAGTTAACAGAGCAAGATTTCAGTGGTTTCTTTTCAGCGCCAGCAGGGCTTGCACTTGGCGGTGAACTGCCTAGTTCTGTGGCGTTAAGTATTTTATCTCAGTGCCATGGCGTGTTACATCACCGCATTAGCAAGCAGGCAGAATTGAGTCGTTTAGATAAGGTGATGTCCTAGTGACGTTTTTATCTAAGCCCCCTAAAGTGGTCAGCGTGATGTTGGCTGCAGGTCAAAGCACACGATTTGATGGTGCAAAGCTTGCTGCCATAGTATCAGGCCCAGAAGTGAATGACCCAGACCCACAAGCTAACCCCCACAGTCTACTGACTCACAGCCTATTGGAATTAACCCAGGCGGCTGAGCAAATAGATATTGGTAAACCTTGCGTTATCTTAGGCGGACATATCGATGTGTTATCGCCATTAGTGCCAATGAATACACCGATACTCATCAATAAAGACTGGCAATCGGGCATCGCCAGTTCGGTTGCCATGGCGGCAAAATATGCCCAAGCCGAAAAAGCCGATGCTCTGTTGTTAAGCCTTGCAGATCAAGTGGCTGTTTCCCATTTACATTATTTAAGCCTATACCGTGTGTTTTGCCTTTTTGGTCAAACCACCGCGGCTTATTATCAACAAAACCCGGGTGTACCTGCGATATTTGTTGCTGAAGACTTTGATGCCCTTCAGCAGCTCGAAGGTGATGCTGGGGCTAAAAAACTATTAAAACAACATTTAACTAATCAAACCTTGGCCGTACTTCCGTTAGAGCAAGCCGCCATTGATATTGATACCCAAGCCGATCTTAGCTGGTGGTTGGCCAACAAGGAGTAAGTGATGACGCAACAAACGCAAACACTTGAAGTGAACGGTAAAAGCTTCACCTTAGATGCAGATCCAAACATGCCAATTTTATGGGCGCTGCGAGATATTTTAGGTTTAACAGGTACCAAATATGGTTGCGGTGCAGGCCTTTGCGGCGCGTGTACCGTCCACATTGATGGTGCGCCAGTTCGCGGCTGCTTAACCAGCATAAAACAAGCGGCGGGTAAGTCAGTAACGACCATTGAAGGGCTTGAAGCCGATAAGCTAAAAGCCGCATGGGAGAAACATAACGTACCGCAATGTGGCTACTGCCAAGCAGGACAACTTATGTCTGCGGCTGCGTTACTTAACACCACAGCCAAACCGTCTGAAGCGCAAATTGATGATGCCATGTCGGGTAATATTTGCCGCTGTGGCACTTACCCTCGCATAAAAGCTGCAATTAATACCGCTGCTGAAAACAGTAAAGTGGAGGCATAACCATGACCACATTTACCGCAGTTGAAAACATTAGCCGTCGTAACGTGCTAAAACTGTTTGGCGCAGTGGGCGGAGGCTTAGCCTTAGGCGCATCTGGCTTAGCGTGGAGTCCCATGGCAATTGCTCAAGGGGATGTTGCCCAAGGCAAGCAAGCGCAGCTGAACATCTTTATCGCCATTGGTGAAGACAATAAGGTGTATTTAACCTGTCACCGCTCTGAAATGGGTCAAGGTATTAGAACAGGTGTGCCACAAGTCTTAGCCGATGAGCTAGAAGCTGAGTGGGATCAAATCGTTGTGGTTCAAGGTTTGGCTGACGAGCAATATGGCAGTCAAAACACCGATGGTAGCCGCAGTATCCGTAAGCATTATCAAAAAATGCGTCAAATGGGCGCAACAGCAAGAAGCATGCTAGAGCAAGCAGCCGCTAACCAGTGGCAAGTGTCACCGACAGATGTGTATGCCAAAGCAGGTAAGATTCATCATAAAACTAATGGTAAAAGTCTGTCATTTGGCGAGCTTGCCATTGCAGCCTCAGCACTTACAACACCAGCACTTGATAGCGTGGCGTTAAAGCCGGCGTCGAAATTTACTCATATCGGAAAATCGCCCACCATCGTAGATATGGACGATATGCTTAACGGCAAAGCTGAATATGGTTTTGATGTAAAAGTAGCAGGTATGGTACACGCCTCAATTACTCGACCGCCAGTATTGGGCAGTGATGTAGCGACTTTAGATGATAGCGCTGCTCGCAAAGTGGCAGGGGTATTGGATGTGATTCAAATTCCGATATCAAAAGGCGCGCCGTTATTTCAGCCCCTTGGTGGTGTTGCGGTTATTGCAACTAATAGCTGGAGTGCGCTGCAAGGCCGTAAAGCACTAAAAATCACCTGGACAGACTCTGCAAACAGTCAATATGACTCGGATACAGATTTAGCTGCGCTTGTTAAACGCGTCGGTGAGTCAGGTACGGTTATTCGTCAATTGGGCGAATCAGTCAGTGATTGGAGTGACGATAATAGTTTATCAGCAGTTTATACTGTGCCGTATTTGACCCATGCCATGATGGAGCCGCCAGCGGCCGCTGCATCAGTGACTAAAGACGGCTGCGAAATTTGGGCATCAACTCAAACACCACAAAGCACCCAGAAAAATGTTGCTGGGGTTTTAGGCTTAAAAGATGAGCAAGTGAAAGTGAATGTCACCTTGCTAGGTGGTGGTTTTGGCCGCAAGTCAAAACCTGACTTTAGCGCCGAGGCAGCGTGGTTATCACAAAAAATCGCTAAACCAGTCAAACTGCTATGGAGCCGCGAAGATGAAATTCAAAACGGTTACTACCATGCTATTAGTGCGCAGCATTACCAAGCTAAGTTAGATGGCAATAAAGCGCCAACGGCGTTACTTGCCCGCACAGGTTTCCCATCGATTAGTTCAACCTTTGCCGAAGGCGTTGATATGCCATCAGCAGGGGAGTTAGACCTTGGCTTTTCTGATATGCCGTTTAATTTAAGCCAAATTCAGCTTGAATCAGTCAAAGCCACTGCCCATTCACGAATCGGTTGGATGCGCTCAGTGTGTAATATTCAGCATGGCTTTGGTGTCGGCAGTTTTGTCGATGAGCTTGCAGTAAATGCAGGTAAACCTTGTATTAGTATGTGGCGTGAGCTGCTGGGCAAACCGCGACATGAAAAGCTTGAAAACCAAGTGGTGAAATACGGTAATTATGGTGAAACCTTAGAGGATTTCCCTATTGATATCGGCCGCTATTTAAGTGTGATTGACGCAGTAGAAAAGGCCATGGCAAAACAGCCTAAAATCGAAGCCAATCAAGGTTGGGGATTTGCAGTACATCGCAGCTTTGTCAGCTATGTTGCAGTAGCCACATTAGTTGAAATGGACGGCGATGAGCTCAAGGTATTAAAAAGCATTGCGGCGATTGACGCAGGCACGGTGGTCAACCCAGATAGGGTACATTCGCAAACCGAAGGCGCCATCATATTCGGCTTAAGCTTGGCGATGATGGGCGAAATTAGTTATAAAGACGGTAAAGTCGAGCAATCTAATTTCCATAACTATCCACTGCTACGCATCGGCCAGTCACCTGAAATCGAAACCATTATTGTCGAGTCAGATGCAAAGCCTGCAGGAGTGGGTGAACCCGGCGTGCCACCCGTGGCACCGAGTTTAACCAATGCCATATTTGCAGCCTCAGGTAAACGTTATCGCGATTTACCACTGAGTAAAGTCCTGAAAATGTAGTTCCAACATTTAAAGTAATATCAATGCCCAAGCTAGGTTATAGCTTGGGCATTTTTTCTGGAAATGAATAGGTGGGAATATATAGGTGGGAATATATAGGTGGAAATAAGCAACGAACTTGGGCATTTAAGTTACCTGTATATTGTCAGAATCTACTGTTTGGCCGTGTATTATTAAAGTGTATTAATATGGTGAATTATCAAATACATATCAGCATCACATAAATGCAAACTTTGCTTCTCGTTATGTAAATAAAAAATGCTCACTTTCTATTATCATCACGCCTTAAGCTTATGAAAATGAATAACTTTTTTAATATGGATATTTACATAACGACCCAAAATAATTCTCGGTTATCTCAATTCTCGGTTTTATCCACTATTTAGTCGATTGATTTAAATTTTGATGGCTGTTAAGTTATTAAAATTATTAATAAATTAAGCTGAAAAGTGATTGAGTATTGGTAAGTAGCCTAGGGGTGTTTATCGGAATTCTCGCTAATAAGCTGTTATAACTTTTGGCTAATGTAGTGAATAAACTCGAAGATGCAATCTATATTCTTGATGGCTTAGCTGGTGATTTAACCGGTGGGGTTTTGCTATTAAAGGAAACAAGGAGAGGTGAGCTTCTTGCGAACACTTCAATACAGAATAAGCATATATTTAGAATAGCTTTTACTTCTTTATTTATGAACTGCTCAAAGTATGTCGAGTTTTGCAAAAAGTATGGGGAGTTATTAAATAGTGAAGTATCTGAACTTTCCACTCTTAAAAATAAGTTTCATAATGAAATACTAGATCGGGGAATCGTTTCGTTTAGAAATGACTATATTGGCCATATTCATTCAAGAAGCTTGAAACGCCCTTTAAGTCATAAAGAAACGCAATCAAAACTTGAAAGCTGTATTGGCGGAGAGGATTCATTACCGTTTCTTAACTGGATCTATCCAGATGATGTCGAAAGCGTAGATAAAAATACGTATTTGGTGGGTGCTATTCAACAATTACACGAAGCTTTGCAAAAAAAGTTATAACAGATAAGGATAGGC
>NZ_JBFRJJ010000034.1:0-28902 GCF_041468785.1 Shewanella sp. 10N.286.52.E4 | reverse complement strand
ATTGGGTTGCTTGGGTCTACTTCTGGACCTTGACCTGGAACACCATCTTCAATTGGACGGCTAGGAGTACCATCTTCAATTGGGTTACTTGGGTCTACTTCTGGACCTTGGCCTGGAGTACCATCTTCAATTGGGTTGCTTGGGTCTACTTCTGGACCTTGGCCTGGAGTACCATCTTCAATTGGGTTGCTTGGGTCTACTTCTGGACCTTGGCCTGGAACACCATCTTCAATTGGACGGCTAGGAGTATCTTCTGGACCTTGGCCTGGAGTACCATCTTCAATTGGGTTAACAATTTCTGGTGAAACTGGTAACTCTGGCGAAGGCGTAGAATTGTTTCCACTAGAACCAGTCGATGAACATGCTGTCATTAAAGCGGCTGAGACTAAAGTAGCGATTAATTTAACTTTCATTTGTATTCTCTCATTAATTTGAATCATGACGATGAGTGGTCCCATCTTGTCGCATTACCAGTCACCTGACTTCGTAAGCGCTTGTTATGGGCTGTATATTAATGACTCAATTGTTAAGTGAATAATTGTTAATCTTTATAACACTCATAACCAAAAGTTATCCGATACACATTGATACATATGGTTTGAGAATGAGGGTTTGTGTTTATAAATACAGAAGCATCTTGGTTGAGTTGGATAAAACGATGAATGTTCAGGCGATAAAAAAGCCCTTACTGAAACCAGTAAGGGCTTTTTCGTTAACGGTTGATGAGCTTAATCAAACTGCATCTGCGTTAAACAACTTCTACTTATAGAGAGTAGTAAAGTTGGAATTCCATTGGGTGAGTAGTACGAGATACTTGCTCACATTCTTCATTTTTAAGAGTTATGTAAGATTCAATAAAGTCTTTACTGAATACATCACCTTTCGTTAAGAATTCGTGGTCAGCTGCTAAGTTCTCAAGTGCATTCTCTAGAGACGTTGCAACTTGTGGGATCTCAGCTGCTTCTTCAGCAGGCAGGTCGTATAAATCTTTATCCATTGCTTCACCAGGGTGAATCTTGTTTTGGATACCGTCAAGACCAGCCATAAGCAGCGCTGCGAATGCTAAGTATGGGTTAGCGGTTGGATCTGGGAAACGTGTTTCGATACGACGTGCTTTCGGGCTTGGTACCACTGGGATACGGATTGAAGCACTACGGTTACGCGCTGAATAAGCTAACATTACAGGCGCTTCGAAATGAGGAACAAGACGCTTGTAAGAGTTAGTGCTTGGGTTAGTGAATGCGTTCAATGCACGAGCATGCTTGATGATACCACCGATGTAGTAAAGAGCTAGTTCACTTAAACCAGCGTACTTGTCGCCAGAGAATAAGTTAACACCGTCTTTAGCTAAAGATTGGTGAACGTGCATACCACTACCGTTATCACCAACAATTGGCTTAGGCATGAATGTCGCTGTTTTACCGTATGCATGAGCCGTGTTATGAACCACATACTTCATGATTTGGATTTCATCCGCTTTGTTTGAAAGCGTGTTGAAACGTGTAGCAATTTCGTTTTGACCAGCTGTAGCAACTTCGTGGTGATGCGCTTCAACTACTTGACCTAATTCTTCAAGAATTAGACACATTGCACTACGAATGTCTTGTGATGAATCTACTGGTGCAACTGGGAAGTAACCACCTTTAACGAATGGACGGTGACCTGTGTTGCCGTCTTCGTAGCTTGTACCTGAGTTCCATGCTGCTTCTTTCGCGTCAACTTTAACGAAAGTACCTGACATGTCAGTGCCAAACTTAACGTCGTCGAATAAGAAGAATTCTGGCTCTGGACCAATTAATACAGTGTCAGCAATACCAGTAGACTTTAGGTATTCTTCAGCTTTTTTAGCGATTGAACGTGGATCACGTTCGTAACCCGTCATTGTCGCTGGCTCTAAAATGTCACAACGAATAAGACCAGTAACTTCTTCAGTGAAAGGATCTAATAAGAAAGAAGAAGGGTCTGGCATTAACACCATGTCAGATTCGTTGATGCCTTTCCAACCGTTGATAGATGAACCATCAAACATTTTGCCATCTTCAAAAAAGTCATCGTTCACTTGATGAGAAGGAATAGAGACGTGCTGCTCTTTACCTTTAGTGTCTGTAAAACGTAAATCTACGAACTTAACTTCTAGTTCTTCAATTTGTTTTAGGATTGATTCAACTGACATTCTTAAGCCTCCGGTAGGGTAAAGGGTTGTCCCTTAATGTAATCTTGTTATTCGTCAGACATCACGTCTGCTTTCGAATTTGATTTGTTATAAGCGACTTTCATGCCAGAAAGATAAAGCATTGATTTAAAATACAATAAAAATATCCCTCTCGCGTAAGGCACTAATAACGCACAACTTCGGTGCACCACTATGCGCACTAATGGTGCAAAAGTCCATTTCGGTGCATTGGTTTTAACGCCATCATTGATCTAGTTCATTAAAGCGTCACTTTATTGCGGCAATATGATCCTTTTTGAATTTTATCTTCTATCTTTAAAGCTTAAATTTTTATAAATAAGCAAGTGTTCAAAAATAATCCTATCTACTCAAGCCTTGCTGGAGTAGAATGGCACGCTTTTTTATGGTGGCTATACTTATTAGTCCTATAAACTCCTATTTTTATTTGATGGTATAGAGGTTTTATCCGTGTTAGAGAATTTACGTAATATCGCCATTATTGCTCACGTCGACCATGGCAAAACAACCTTGGTAGATAAGCTTTTGGCTCAGTCTGGCACCCTTGAAAGTCGAGGTGAAGCCACAGAACGTGTAATGGATTCTAACGATCTTGAAAAAGAACGTGGTATCACCATTCTGGCTAAGAATACAGCCATCAAATGGAACGACTACCGTATTAACATCGTAGACACTCCTGGTCACGCCGATTTCGGTGGTGAAGTAGAACGTGTTCTATCTATGGTAGATTCTGTTTTATTATTAGTTGATGCAGTTGATGGCCCAATGCCACAAACTCGCTTCGTAACTAAAAAAGCATTCGCACAGGGCCTTAAGCCAATCGTTGTTATTAACAAGATTGACCGTCCTGGTGCTCGTCCTGATTGGGTTATTGACCAAGTATTCGACTTATTCGACAACTTAGGTGCAACTGACGAACAGTTAGATTTCCCAATCGTATATGCTTCTGCATTAAATGGTTTCGCTTCATTAGATCCTGATGAAACTAGCGAAGACATGACACCACTTTTCCAAACCATCGTTGAGAAAGTATCTTCTCCTGATGCTGATGCGGAAGGTGACTTCCAAATGCAAATCTCTCAAATCGATTACAACTCATACGTGGGTGTTATCGGTATTGGTCGTATTAAGCGTGGTAGCATCAAGACCAACCAACAAGTGACTGTTGTTGGCGCTGATGGCAAAACTCGTAACGGTAAAATGGGCCAAGTATTAGGTTACATGGGTCTTGACCGTCACGAAGTTGCTGAAGCTAACGCTGGTGACATCATTGCAATTACTGGTCTTGGCCAATTACAAATCTCAGACACAATCTGTGCGCCTTCTACATTAGAAGCGCTACCTCCGTTGTCTGTAGATGAGCCAACACTAACAATGACTTTCCAAGTCAACACTTCTCCATTCGCTGGTAAAGAAGGTAAGTACGTCACTTCACGTAATATCCTTGAGCGTCTTGAGCAAGAGCTAGTTCATAACGTTGCACTACGTGTTGAAGAAACTGAATCTCCGGATCGTTTCCGCGTATCAGGCCGTGGTGAATTACACTTAGGTATCCTAATTGAAAACATGCGTCGTGAAGGTTACGAGTTAGCAGTATCTCG
The DNA here is from genome assembly GCF_041468785.1 of Shewanella sp. 10N.286.52.E4. Classification (NCBI taxonomy): domain Bacteria; kingdom Pseudomonadati; phylum Pseudomonadota; class Gammaproteobacteria; order Alteromonadales; family Shewanellaceae; genus Shewanella; species Shewanella sp. 10N.286.52.E4. The sequence goes on along the minus strand of NZ_JBFRJJ010000034.1, from coordinate 25,110 downwards.
TCCAGAAGTTATCGAAAAAGAAATCGATGGTGTGATGTGTGAACCATTCGAAACATTAACTGTAGATGTTGAAGAAGAGCATCAAGGTAGTGTTATCGAAAAGCTTGGTACCCGTAAAGGTGACATGCGTGACATGCAGTTAGATGGTAAGGGTCGTGTACGTATCGACTTCGTTATCCCTAGCCGTGGCTTAATCGGTTTCCAAACTGAATTCATGACTGCGACTTCTGGTACTGGTCTTATCTACCATTCATTTGACCATTACGGTCCAGTTAAAGGCGGCGATATTGGTCAACGTGCTCGTGGCGTATTGATTTCTAACGCTACTGGTAAAGCACTGACATTCGCATTATTTAACCTTCAAGAACGTGGTCGTCTATTTATTGGACACGCTGCTGAAGTATACGAAGGTCAAGTAGTTGGTTTACACGCTCGTGCAAATGACTTAACAGTTAACTGTTTGAAAGGTAAGCAACTTACTAACATGCGTGCATCTGGTACAGATGAAGCACAAGTACTGACTCCACATATCGAAATGACACTTGAGCAAGCACTTGAGTTCATCGATGATGACGAATTAGTAGAAGTAACACCTGAGAACATTCGTGTTCGTAAGCGTTACTTAACTGAAAACGAACGTAAGCGTCACAACCGTGGTTCTTAATCGTTATTAATCATATTAAATGATAAAAAAACCCGCTTAGGCGGGTTTTTTATTGCCTGTAAATTACTCATTTATAAAAATTTAAATCGAACACTTCTCGTTTTACAATTCAGTCTAGCCTATAACCTTTTATTACTTTATATTCATCCTGTTTGCATTTATATTCACACAATAAAATAAAACTAGCATGATTTAATTAAGGAATACCACAATGAGCGTTATTTCACAGGTCGATGTCGCCACCCAAGCGAATGTTTATTTTGATGGCAAAGTCATCAGTCGCACCATTCATTTCACTGATGGCAGTCATCAAACCTTAGGCGTCGTATTGCCTGGAGAGTATGATTTCGACACCACTCAAGCAGAAGTAATGAACATTACCTCAGGTCAATTTGAGGTGTTATTACCTCAAGCCACTGAATGGACAACAGTTGCTGCGGGTAATCTTTTTGAATTGGATGCCAACGTGAATTTCAAAATCCGTACATCAGAAGTGAGCGAATATCGCTGTCAGTACAAGTAATTAGCAAATTCAGTTCATCAGTAATTGCTGATTTTTTGTTAAAAAGAGGCTAGTATTAAGGTGATTAAAGCCCAAGGTGAAGGAACCCCAAATGCGCTTAACCCTAATTATTAGCCTTATTTTATGCAGTATTATCATCTCTAGCAGCCATGCAACCGTTTATCGTTGGGTCGATGAAAACGGTAAAGTCCATTATAGTGATGAACCTAGAGAGAATGCTGAAGCTGTTGATTTAAACGCAAACACTCAAAATAGTATTTCAGTCAGCATTCCGACTGAAACTGAAGTGATGAAGAAGAGCGCTGAACCTATCACCTACCGTGTCCGTATCGTTAACCCAACCCAAGAAGAAACCATTCGTAATAACCAAGGTAATTTCACTGTTGTTGCCAGCGCAGCACCAGAATTACCAAAAGGTTACCTACTCGCGTTATACATCGACGACATCCTGTATGGTCAACCACAATCTAGCGCTATTTTTAATGTTACCGAAGTGAATCGCGGCGAACATAATTTAGTGGTTAAGATTTTGACCCAAAACGGCAAAGTCCTTGCATCTAGTTCTGCTAGAAAGATATTTCTACATCAGACATCGATTCTAAATAAGCCTAGAGCAACACCTAGAACTTAATAAAATCTATAACTTTCATATAGATAAAAATTATTTGTTCAGGCGTTTATAAATTGATTGTCGATGTAGAATAAGTTGCACAACGCACCAAATCGGTGCAACATGATGGTGCAACTTCATTATGCAGGACAATTGATGGACACAAATAATCTGCTGAATCATTTAGTTACCGCAGTTTTCGTTATTGATAGCGAATTACGGCCTCACTATGCCAATGCGGCAGCAGAACAGCTGCTTGGTGTTGGTGCAAACAAACTAGTGGAACAGCGCCTCCCAGAGCTATATCAATCTATGGGAGTTGAGATTCAATTACTGATTGATTCAGTTAATGCCAATCAGGGCATAACCATCAATACTGCCTCGCTCATCACCTTAGATGGCGTGCACCATATTATCGATATCACTTTAATCCCAATGGAAAGCGAAGATAACCTCAGTTTATTGGAACTGCGTCAGGTCGATCAACAACATCGTATTCACCAGCAACTTAACCTCGATGCACAGCAACAAGCTGCACAGTTTTTAGTGCGTAATCTCGCCCATGAGATTAAAAACCCATTAGGCGGCCTGCGTGGTGCAGCCCAATTATTGTCGCGAGAATTAGCTGAACCCGAGTTAAAAGAGTTTACTGATCTGATAATTGAGCAAGCAGATCGATTGCGAAATCTCGTCGATAAGTTATTAGGGCCACAGCGCCCTACACAGCATACAGAACATAATATTCATCAAGTGGTGGAGAAAGTCTTAAAGTTGACCGAGTTAGCTTTGCCTAAAAAGGTCAAACTCGCCCGCGATTACGACCCATCAATTCCAGATATGAGTATGGATGCCGACCAACTGCAACAAGCAGTGCTTAATATAGTGCAAAATGCGGCTCAAGCATTGGAAGTCGAAGGTGGTGAAATCTTAATTCGATCTCGCACTCAACATCAGGTCACCATTGGAACTCAGCGATATAAACTGGTACTTGCATTATCCATTATTGATAACGGCCCTGGGATCCCTGCGGGGCTATTAGATACCCTATTTTACCCTATGGTAACGGGTCGCGAAGAGGGCTCAGGATTAGGGCTCTCCATTGCACACAATATTGCTCGACTACATGGAGGTCGAATCGATTGTGTATCGGCGCCAGGACACACTGAATTTACTATTATCCTGCCATTACAATAACGTGCCATTGATGGCCATAGAGGAAGTAACATGAATATAAGCGAACAAGTTTGGATCCTCGACGACGACAGTTCTATTCGCTGGGTATTAGAAAGAGCGCTACTCGGGGCTAAAATATCCACTGCCAGCTTTGCAGCTGCGGAGTCATTGTGGCAAGCATTAGAGATCTCACAACCAATCGTGATTGTGTCGGATATTCGTATGCCTGGTACCGACGGACTGACATTGCTTGATCGCTTACAAATGCACTACCCGCATATTCCAGTCATCATCATGACCGCCCATTCTGATTTAGACAGTGCCGTCAGCGCTTACCAAGCTGGTGCATTTGAATATTTACCTAAGCCATTTGATATTGATGAAGCCATCGCACTGGTTGAGCGTGCACTTACCCATGCAACGGAGCAAGTGCCAGTCCCAAGCGAAGAGCCAGAAGTGGTCAAAACACCGGAGATCATTGGTGAAGCGCCATCGATGCAAGAAGTATTCAGAGCTATCGGCCGCCTATCACGTTCATCAATTAGCGTATTAATTAATGGTCAATCGGGTACCGGTAAAGAACTGGTTGCAGGCGCTCTACACAAACACAGCCCAAGAAAAGACAGCCCTTTTATTGCATTAAACATGGCTGCCATCCCGAAAGATTTAATTGAATCAGAACTGTTCGGACATGAAAAAGGCGCCTTTACTGGGGCTGCCAACGTACGCCAAGGACGCTTTGAACAAGCTAACGGTGGTACCTTATTCTTAGATGAAATTGGCGATATGCCCCTTGATGTACAAACCCGCTTATTGCGTGTTCTGGCTGATGGTCAATTCTATCGCGTCGGTGGCCATATTGCTGTGCAAGTGGACGTGCGAATTATTGCCGCCACGCATCAAGACTTAGAGTTATTGGTGCAAAAAGGCGATTTCCGTGAAGATTTATTCCATCGCCTTAATGTCATTCGAGTCCACCTGCCACCGCTTTCACAACGTCGTGAAGATATTGCTCAACTGGCAACTCACTTCTTAGTCTCTGCAGCAAAAGAAATTGGCGTAGAACCGAAAATACTCACCAAAGAAACTGCCACCAAACTTGAGCAATTGCCTTGGCCAGGCAACGTTAGACAACTTGAAAATACCTGCCGCTGGTTAACCGTTATGGCATCAGGACAAGAAATCCTGCCACAAGACTTACCAACAGAATTACTAAAAGATCCTGTCAGTGCTGGCGAGAGAGTGAATGGCGTATCTGATTGGCAAGTCGCATTGACCCAGTGGATAGATGAGAAACTGGCCGCTGGTGAAAGTGATTTACTCACCGAAGTGCAACCTGCCTTTGAGCGAATTCTATTAAAAACAGCGCTTAAACATACTCAAGGTCATAAACAAGAAGCTGCAAAACGCCTAGGCTGGGGACGCAATACCTTAACGCGTAAATTGAAAGAACTAGAAATGGATTAACTGCAAAAGACTCACTGAAACTTAAAACAATACTCAATACTGCATTAAGGATCACAGTTGAGAACCCAGAACATAGAACATAGAACATAGAACATAGAACATCCTTAACTTAAGGAAAGTACATGACCGGTAAAACCATTATTGTGATGGGTGTATGTGCCTGTGGTAAAAGCACCGTTGGTGAAAAGTTAGCAACTCGCTTAAATGCCAAGTTTATTGATGGTGATGACTTACACCCACGTGCCAATATTCAAAAAATGGCTCGTGGCGAGCCTCTTAATGATGATGACAGGGCACCATGGTTGGAACGTGTTCGAGACGCCGCATACAGCATCGAATCGAAAAACGAAACTGCCATTATTGTCTGCTCGGCGTTAAAGCAGCAATACCGTGATACGATTCGAGACGGTAATCAACAAGTCACCTTTCTGTATTTAGAAGGCAGCTACGAGCTTATCTTGGCAAGATTGCAGGCCAGAAGCGGTCACTTTATGAAACAGAACATGGTTGATAGTCAATTTTCGACCTTAGAGAGTCCCAGCCAAGAAGCCTTAGTCGTGACCGTCAATGTCGATAATACGATTGAAAATATTGTCACTGCAGCCACTGAACAATTTCGTCAGTTAGGTTATTAATACTGATTGATGTATTGAGTATATTGAAAAACATATACCGAAAAAATGCCGCCAGCAAATTCAATTGTTGGCGGCATTTTTATATTTTGATGCGACGCATTAACTCAAATGATGCTCTTTAATAATCTAATTAATTGGATCTTGGTGAATGATCACTTCAGCACTATCAAAAGCATCTCGCAGTCGTTGTTCGGTTTTATCGGTAATTTCATGCGCCTCACGTAATAATAACGATCCTTTAAGCTCAATATGGAACTGAATAAAAGTCGTTTTACCCGCCTGACGGGTACGCAAATCATGAATGCCATGCACACGCTTATCTTGTTTGGCAATCTCGACAATCTGCTCACGAGTTGCTTCATCTAGCTCTCGATCAAGCAATGACTGAATTGAGCGATAACCTAAATCAACAGCTTGATGACCAATATATAAAGCAATCAATACCGCAAATAAGCCATCCGCCCACCACCAGCCATACTGTGCCAGTACTAACGCTAACAACACCGCACCATTTAGGAATAAGTCCGACTTGTAATGTAACGAGTCGGCTTCAACTACCGTACTATTGGTTTTAGCTAAGGCTTTCTTTTGTAGCAGCACCAAGGCAAAAGTCATGATTAAGGCAATAATCGACACCACCACACCTAAACCTGCATGGGTAACTTCCACCGGATTAAATAGGCGCTCTCCACCATAAAACATTAATAAAAATGCTGAACCTAAAATGAAGGCAGATTGGGCAAGCGAAGCAAGGGGTTCGGCTTTACCATGCCCGTAACGATGATCGTCATCTGCGGGTAAAATGGCATAGCGAATAGCAATGAAGTTAACGATGGAAGCTAATGCATCAGCAAACGAGTCGGTTAATGATGCAAGCATACTCGCTGACCCTGAATAGAGCCAAGCGAGTAATTTTATCACAATAAGGATTAGGGCTGTAGCCACTGCAGCGCGGCTAGCTAGTTTAACCCAAAAATCGTACTCTGAATCTTTCGTCATAGTAGAGGTAATCACGCATCATTTAGCAAGATAGTATCCCTCTATTATAACTGACTCTGTCAACGATTAACGACGACCTTTACTTTTAACTTTAGTAAAACGTGAGTCAAACTTCTCTTTTTGCTCATCTGTCAGTAATTGATAGATTTCGTTTTGCATTTTCATGAAGTTTTTCATGCCTTCTTTCATCTTAAGTTGCTTAGCATCAATAATGGCATCAGCTTGAGCATCGTCGAAGTTAGCATTGCTAATCAGCGCTAGCATTTCAGCTTTATGTGCTGCACGCTCTTCAGCAGATGGACGGTCAGCTTTATCTTCTTTGTACTTTTCAAAAACTGCTTTAACGTCAGTTTTCTGCGTCTCGGTTAAATCTAAAGAGCGAAGCATTTTGCGCACACTCTTATGCATGCTCTTGCCGTGGTGTTTACCGCCGCGCTCACCTTTTTGTTGAGTCTGCTCAGTTTGAGCTGTCGTCTCTGCAGTGCTCGTTGCATATACTTGGCCCGCTAATAACGCAGAAGAAGCGACAAGAGCGATTAAACTGCTTTTTACTGTTAAACGTGATTTCATAATGTCACCTATTTGTTTGCTTAATACATTCTGTGTGAATAAGTCACGACGCTTGAACACATGGGTTAACTCGCATCGCTAACTGAATTTGGTGTTGCTATACCAAGCTGACTAACAAATCCTTTGAAGTCGTTTTTGGTATGAAGCTAGTTTAGCGAATGCAATGTCAGCAAGGGTTATGTGTCGGTAAAGCTATGTAAAGATCTCAAATTCAGATACAAACTCATTTCATCAAGCAGATATGCGAGCCAGTTCACGTATATAAACAAGAATAATTTCCATACTGAACAAACAGTAATGTTTTGTATCAGAGATAACATTGATGTCTCAGTTTTCCCTCACACTTTCATCAAGGGTGCTGAGCTTCTGGTAAATTCTTTTAGGTGTATTAGTTGAGGTTATGGATGAGCAAGTTTTTCACCCGCATGATGATTTTATTTAGCCTGTTAGTTTCAGTGTCAGGCCTAGCCCAAGCAGATGAGTCTGATATTTGGGTCAACAAAACAACCGCCGAACCCTCGGTAAACTTACATTTCTTCTGGTCATCGACTTGCCCACACTGTCGTGAAGCCCATCCTTTTATTGATGCTCTTGCAGAACGTTACAGCTGGATAAACCTTGAAGACTACCTCATCAGTGAACCAGGTAATGTCGACAAGTTAATGGAAATGGGCAAACACACAGGCGTTGAGCCTAAGTCTGTGCCCTACTTTGCCGTCTGTGGCGAAGCGATTTTAGGCTATAACAGTCATGACGTAACGGGTCGATATATCCTTGAACGGTTAGAAGCTTGCTACCAACGTAATGGCGGTAACGCTCATGCAGCAAAAGATAGCCAAGATTTAATGGCAGACTTTTACGAGGATAAATCAACGGCTAACTCGCCATTATTTGAAACCTGTTCTGATGGCTCAGATCCAAACACCCCAAGTACCTGTGGTTTAGACTTAGATCCAGACACCAGTACTTCAAACCTTAATCAAGCTGATAACACGCCTCATGTGCAACCCGTAGATATTCCATTAATTGGTGCTGTACAACCCGAAAAGATGTCATTACCTGTACTGACATTGGTGCTCGCAGGTGTTGACGCCTTTAACCCTTGCGCCTTTTTCGTCTTGCTATTTTTACTAAGCATTATGGTGAATGCTGGCAGTCGCAAGCGCATGTTATTGGTCGGCGGGATTTTTGTATTTTTCTCAGGCTTTATTTACTTCATCTTTATGAGTGCATGGCTCAACCTGTTCATTCTACTAGGCGGTGGCGATGGTGGCTGGATTATCACAGGTGCAGGTTTACTCGCTTTAGTCGCTGCGGGGGTCAATATTAAAGACTTCTTCTATGGCAAAGGGGATGTCAGCTTATCGATGTCAGTTGAAAATCGAGGTAGCCTAATCAAGCGCATGGGTAAACTGTCTAAAACCAGCTCCTTGCCAACACTGATCATTGGCTCAACCATATTAGCAATCCTCGCTAATGCCTATGAGTTATTGTGTACTGCGGGTTTTCCAATGATTTACACCTCCGTATTGTCGATTTCAGGCTTAGATACTATTGAACGCTATATGTATTTAATCGCCTATAACATAATTTATGTTATTCCACTGGCGACTATTGTTATCGTATTCTCAGCAACTTTAGGTAAGCGTAAGCTGACCGAAAAAGAAGGTGAAGTGCTTAAACTCATGTCTGGCATTATGATGCTAGGTTTAGGCAGTATGTTGGTGATTAATCCTATGGCACTGCAAAACGTGGTGTTCTCAGTTGGATTAATTGCGGGCTCAATTTTATTGACGTTTATTGTGGTTAAAATTAAGCGTTATATGCAGAAATAACCCAAGGATTTATAAGCAACAGTCTTTCAATCCTTCAAAAAAAGCGAGCCTGAAACAGGTTCGCTTTTTTGTAAAAATGATAGCCTTGGTCATTTCCATAGGCCATTGCCAATAGGGAATTGCCAACAGATCATTGCCAATAGGGCATTTCCAATTAGTCAGCATCAAAAGTACAGAATCAACTGCTAAGATCGATTATCAAAAATAACACGATAGTGTTTATAGCTTTAGCCTGTTTCTTATTTAAATCTATTCACTATAATTATTCACTATAATTATTCACTAGAATTAATTGATCAATATTGTTTTGATTAAACACCACTAGCGGACTTTTATAATGAACCTATCTCCTTTCGTTATTTCTATTGCTATTTTAGGCAGCTTTTCAGCCACACAAGCGATAGCTAAAACCACTCAACTCCAATCTGAAGTCATTAGCAGCAGTGAAATTCAATGGGGATATCTAAACCCACTTCGTGGTGATAAAAGCCCTGGTGCTGCTAACCTATGGGGCGACCGCACTAAAAATTTGCCTACTGGCATGCTGGTTAAATTCAATAAAGGCTTCTCGTCGCCTCCGCACATTCACAACATTACCTATCGCGGTATTGTGATTAAGGGACAAATGCATAATGACGACCCTGATGCTGCCACTATGTGGATGCCTACTGGCTCATTTTGGACTCAACCCGCTGGCGAAAACCACATCACGTCAGCCAATGGTGAAGCCAATACGATTTTCTTAGAAATCGATAGCGGCCCTTATCTTGTCAAACCATCGGATCAGCATTTTGATAGTGGAGAAAAGCCAATTAATCTTCATGAATCAAATCATGTGTGGTTAAATCCAACTGATGTTAGCTTTATTAATGGCAATGATGTGAAAATGACTGCGTTATGGGGCAGTAACGCCGATGGACAACTTGGCGGCACTATGGTCAAAATCCCAGCTGGTTACAAAGGAGAAATCGACGTCGATGCTGAGGAGTTTCGCGGTATAGTGATTGCAGGAAATTTACAATATCAGTCAGCAGAAACAGATAACGCTAAAGCCCTTAATGCAGGCAGTTACTTCGGCTCAACGGGTCAGTTCTCACATAACATCGAAGCCGCAGAAAATGGCGCGACAATTTATATCCGCACTGATGGCAAATACCAGTTGAATACTCAACCGTAGAGGGGTTCTATCTTATTCAGGTAGCACTGACCAATTTGTAAAAGAGTGCAATGTTACTAACCTTGGTTCCTCATTCGTTATATAGTGTGGTTAATAAATGAGTGAGGATACCAATGAGTCGAATTTTATTAGTTGATGATGACGCAGGCTTGTCAGAATTATTAGCCCAACTTCTAGAACTTGAAGGGTTTGATTTAACCCAAGCATTTGATGGCCAACAAGGCCTTGATTATGCACAAAACCAAGATTTTGATTTAATCCTACTTGATGTCATGTTGCCAAAGCTTAACGGCTTTGAAGTTTTGCGTGCTCTCAGAACCCAAAAGCAAACCCCAGTGCTAATGCTGACGGCTCGTGGTGATGAAATTGACCGTGTGGTTGGCCTTGAAATTGGCGCTGATGACTACCTACCAAAACCGTTTAATGATCGTGAGCTAATCGCCCGTATGCGCGCGATTTTGCGCCGCTCAGCCCTTACCCAAGCCGATAGTGGTGAACAAGATACAATCTCTTTTGGTGATTTGAGTTTAGATCAGGCCAGACAAGAGCTTTACTGTAATGAACAGCTTATTATTCTCACGGGCACAGAGTTCTCACTACTGCACAGCTTAATTACCCAAGCCGGTGATTTGGTCACTAAAGAGCAGCTAAGTGAAACCGTATTAGGCAAAAAATTAATGCCATTTGATCGTAGTTTAGATATGCATTTATCCAATTTGCGCAAGAAGTTACCTGAGCGTAAAGATGGTCGTCCAAGGGTGAAAACCATTCGTGGCAAAGGGTATATCTGGATCCCATAATGACGTTATTACCTTCTATAAACCGTTTATTTGTTAAATTGCTGCTGGGCTTTTGGTTATGCAGTTCGTTAATCATTGGCTTTGTCGGCGTGCTGCCTTTTTTACAACAAAATCACGATCAACAGCCGCTTTCCCATAAACAAGAGCACCTTCTCAAACGAGTAGCGAAGCACTTGATCGAAGAACCAGAGCTACTGGAAAATACTCGTGCGTTAAAAAAACTCAACCGTCATCGCAGTCCTGAAGGTAAAGCGCTCAAGTTTTATATTCTTGACGATGAAAGTCGGGTCATAAATCATCAAAAAGTGCCTCGTACTTTTCGTGAATTTTTGCTGTTAAGTGAAGACCACAAAGAACCGATAAGCCATCAGTTTCGCACCGAGCTTATCTTTGGCCCATACACCTTTATCGCTGGTGAGCGTCAATACCGAGTTTACAGCCGTATCGCTGATAATCACCCTAAGCCTTGGTTTTTCTTTTTTAACGACCACAAGTTACTCACAGTCATCATTGCAATGTTGATGTCTGGTGTTTTGTGCGGATTGTTAGCATGGAACTTAGGAAAGCCACTTCGTTCACTTAAGCAAAGTTCTAATGCCCTTGCTGGCGGTGACTTATCTAGCCGAGTTGATAAAAAAGTTGCCACCCGTGGCGATGAAATTGGCGAGTTAGCACAAGCCTTTAATAGCATGGCCGACGCTATCGAAACCATGATTAACAATCAACAAAGGCTCATGGGCGATATTTCCCATGAACTAAGAACCCCACTGACGCGATTACAGTTATCCCTAGCACTTGCTCGCAAAAAAGAACAAAGCAGTGTTGAAATTGAACGTATTGGTTACGAAGCCGAGCAACTAGAGGATTTGATTTCAGAGCTACTCACCTTGTCTCGTGTCACCATCAGTAACAATGAGAATAAAGTCCATTTAGAGTTGGCTGAATCATTAAGCCAAATCCTTGATGATGCTGAATTTGAAGCCGAGCAACAGCAGAAGCAATTAGAAATTGATATCCCTGAATCAATCAGCTTAGACCACTATCCAAAATCTTTATCGCGCGCCATCGAAAACGTACTGCGTAATGCGATTCGATATGCTGATAGCAGGGTTACGATTAATGCAGTGCAAAAGAAAAGCCATATCCTGATCACCATTAGTGATAATGGTCCAGGTATTGACGACGCTGAGCTTGAAGAGATATTTAAACCTTTCTATCGCCCTGATAGTTCACGTGTTCGTGAATCTGGCGGTTGGGGTTTAGGCTTAGCCATTACTCAAGCAGCAATTAAGTTAAATCAAGGGGGAATCATTGCCAGCAACCTTGAACCACAAGGCTTACAGGTCAAGATCCGCTTACCTTTAAAAATGCTGAGTTAGTGTTGAGCTTTATTCCGCTCAACGGGTCAACGACGTACATCCCTCATTAAGCGTGATGGATTTAATCTGTTACACAGACTAAATTCATCATTTCTTTCACAGCCTAGAATGTTTGCGTATAATTCCGAGCTCACTCAATCAAGGTAACGCCCATGTTTAATATTGCTCTTTATGAACCAGAAATCGCCCCAAATACCGGCAATATTATCCGCCTATGTGCTAACAATGGCGCAAAACTTCATTTGATTGAACCACTAGGCTTTGATTTAGAAGAAAAGAAACTGCGCCGTGCAGGGTTAGACTATTCAGATTTAACCAATATTACTCGCCATAAAAACTTTGAAGCATTTCTAGAAGCCATGGCTGGTAAGCGCATCATGGCTTGCACTACTAAAGGTAGCCGCCCACACAGTGAACTTGCTTTTGAAAAAGATGATGTATTGTTATTTGGCCCAGAAACCCGTGGACTACCGATGGAGATTATTGAATCGATTCCAACCAGTCAACGTCTGCGCATCCCAATGGCGGCGAGTAATCGCAGCTTAAACCTGTCTAACTCAGTGGCCATTATTAGCTATGAAGCTTGGCGTCAGCTTGATTACGCAGGTGCTGAATAGCTCTTATATAAAATAAAGAAAAGAGTTAATCGTGACAAACATTCATGAATTATGGAGCTACAGGCCGAAGCTCTATCGCGCGAATTAACTGATATTGCTCGCTATCATCATCGAGATAGTGAGCGCTTTGACGCCACAGCCAGCTACCAGAGCTAGCTTGTTCCTCTTTATAACCGACCAAAGATTTGGGCTCAAACCTTAATCTGATTAATGCAGGGCGCTGATTCATTTGCCCTTTACCTAAAAACGTAAAGCTATTTCCCCGTTGATATAAACTGAATAATTGCTCACGATCTTCACCCACCCCATCAGTGTAGGTCAGTAACACATCATTACCTTGTGCTCTAAACCACCACACTTCACTGTTTGGGTTACTGTCGCCACGACTCACTGTCAGCATCAAATTCCGCTTGTCTGATGAGCAAATCGCCGCTGTGGTCACATGTCTTGGCGCGACACCATTTTTAGCCGCTGAACCTTCCCAATTGCCATCAAGTACCGGGCAAAACTGACTGATATCCACTTTGGCCGCTATCGCAGCAGGTGTCATTATCACGGCCATCAATACCATGGTTAACATAAGCAGATTTTTACCTGCCATTAAGACAGTTTGATACAACATCAACGGCGCAACCTTTCACTTCAACGATGAACTAGCAAGAACACTATTTTATTTCAGCTGTTTTTTCAAATTTAGGTTTTTAAAAAGCGTTATTTTTTAAGTGCATTCCGTTTGTAAGCTAATGGATTGCAATAAAAAATGCCTTTCATCTTAGATGAAAGGCATTTCCAATTAACCAGTTCAAACTTTATGGTCGTGAATTATTGACCAAAGCCGACATCCGTCATCTTAATTTGAGTCACTTCACCGTACTCTTTGGCAATGTCTGCCACTTTTTCAGCATTACCAATCAATACAAACTGCAAATTATCTTGCGGGAAGTAAGTGCTGACTAAACGCTGAGTTTCTTCTAGCGTTAAACCATCGACCTTAGCTTGGAATTGATTGATAAACGAATCATCAAACTTGTAGATATACATATCAGCCATGAGTTCAGCTAGCTGGCCACCTGTTTCAAACTTGGGTGGATACTGCCCTTTTACATATGCTTTGGCTGAATCTAACGTTTGTTGATCAATACCTTGCTCCCATAAACGCGCATAGGTTTTTAAAGCTAAATCCATTGCTTCTTTAGTGGTGCTAGATTTTGTGAAGGTACTGATTTGGAATGTGCCAGCATCAGAATAAGCATTAAAGCCTGAACGAGCACCGTAAGTAAGACCAGCATTGACACGTAACTCATCATTTAACCATGAGGTAAAACGGCCACCTAAAATGGTATTCACTACGGTTAAGCCGACATAGTCAGGGTTATCACGACGGATCCCTAAGCCACCAAAAATGAAGGTGGTCTCAATGGCATCAGGCTTATCCACCAGCAGGACTTTGCTCGATGATAACTTTGGTAAACCTTGGCTTAAATCAGGTTGCACCGCTTTTTCGGTGCCTTGCCAGCTACCAAAGGCTTGGGTTAATTTCGCTTTCATTTCAGCGGCGTCAAAGTCGCCGACAACATTAATGGCCATGTTACTTGGCTGATAATAGCTTTTGTGAAATGCTCGCAGCTGGGCAATATTAATCTCAGCTAGTGAGGTGCTATTACCTGTTGTTGGATTCGCATACGGGTGCTGGCCAAAGACCATTTTATTGTAGTATCGGCCAATTACTGCTCGTGGGCTCTCTTTAGCTTGTGATAAGCCAACAATTTCACGTTGCCTCAGTTTCTCAAATTCAGTGCTATCAAAGTCAGGCGACATGAGTACGTCTTGCATTATCGCCAGAACCGTATCTACATCCTTACTCATAAAATCAGCAGCAATTAATGTGCTTTCACGGCCTGATGCGGTATTTAAACTCGCACCTAAAAAGTCGATGGTTTGCTCTATTTCCGCTTTCGTTTTACCGCCAGCACCAAGTAATAAGCTTTTGGCTGTCATGTAAGAAACACCTGAAGTGGTGTCATTAACAGCACCTGCACGTATGACCGCATTCACATTAATAATCGGCACTTCTGACTGCACCATAAAGTTAACTTTAAGGCCATTGCCTAAGGTCATCGACTCATATTGCGGCATGCTAAAACTGCCAGTATCGACTGTTTGCGCAGTGTCATTGGTACTGGCGCAGCCTGTTATCGCTAACGAACAAGCCAGTGCTATCGCAGATGCTGTGGTATTTTTGCTAAATCTTGATAATGAAATCATTGGTCAGCTCCTTCTGTTGCAGCTAACACACCCACTGTGCGATTGGCTTTACGTAAATAAGTTTGTGCAACTCGCTGAATATCTTCAACAGTCACCTTGTTATAAGCTTCTGGCGCACTAAATAGATTTTCATAGCTACCAAAATACAGCTCATAACGCCCTAAAGTGTTAGCACGGCCATTAATGGTTTGCATGGTGCGGTAAAAATTCATTAGCTTAATGTTTTTCACTTTTTCAAGCTCATTTTGCGTAACACCTTCTAAGCTAATGCGATTAATTTCAGCAATCATATTGGCTTCTAACTGCACGGCGTCAACACCTGAATTTGCGACACCCATGAAGTAAAACAAGTTAGGGTCAAATGACATTGGCAAATAAGAAAAGACATTAGACGCGATTTGTTTATCGACCAAACCTTGATAAAGACGCGAGCTATTGCCCTCACTGAAAATGGTATTCAGTAAATCAAGAGCATAATAATCTTCATGTTTAGTAGAAGGAACATGGTAAGCCAGCATCACATTCGGTGTGCTCACAGATGCTTTTTCAACAAATACGCGGCGCTCGCCTTTTTGCAAAGGCTCGACGGTGCGTACTGCTTTAGGCGGGGTTTGTGCTGGAATAACACCAAAATATTGCTTAGCCAGTTTTTTCACTTCAGCAACTTTCACATCGCCAGCGATAACGACTACTGCATTATTCGGCGCATAATAAGTTTTATGGTATTGCTGTAAATCTTCTAAACTCCAAGCGGCGATATCTGATTCATGGCCAATCACCGACCAGCTATAAGGGTGTGCTCTAAATGCCGCACTTTTTACTTCTTCTTGGATGGTGCGCCAGTTTGAATTTTCAAGCCCTGTCGTACGTTCAGACTGCACCACACCTCGCTCGCTTTCGACCATTTCAGGATTAATATCCAAATTGGCAATTCGATCGGCTTCTAAATCAAAAATGGTTTCTAATGCATTAGCAGGGAACCAATCGGTATAAACCGTGATGTCCTCAGTGGTATACGCGTTATTCGCACCACCAGCCGCTTCCATCGTACGGTCAAACATTTTAGGGCCAAACTTTTTAGAACCGTTAAACATCATGTGTTCAAAAAAGTGTGAAATACCCGTGATACCAGGTACTTCGTTACGTGAGCCGACTTTCCAAAACAAGTACATATTGGCGTTGGGAATGCTGCTATCTTCTAGCACCATAATTTTCATGCCATTATCTAATGTAAATGTATTCACATCCTCTTGGGTGGTGGCATTTGCTGCACCACTTACCCAAGTTGTCAGTAATACCACTAACGCGGCTATTGTGCGTGTCATGATTGCTTCCTTTTATAAATTGTAAAATACGATGTTGCACTGTCTATTGCGTTGCGCCTAATGCCGTTAAGGCAACTTGTGTCATCGTTTGAACGCCAACTTTTAGTGCGCTTTCATCCACATAAAATGACGGTGAGTGATTACTTGCAACCGTGGCAGGATCTTTCCCCGCTGGGGTCACGCCAAGAAAATAAAATAAACCGGGTGTTTCTAGCGCGTAATATGAAAAATCTTCTGCGCCCGTAATCAGTCCAGGTTCAATCAAATTGTCTTTGCCTACGACACTGCGGATCACTGGGCGCATATCGGCAACGAGTTGTGGGTCATTGACCGTAACAGGGTAGCCCGCATCAATCTCGGTAATTGCTGTTGCACCCAATGTTTTGGCTGAAAGCTCTGCGATTTCAGCAAGCTTTACTTTTATCTCTGCACGCATATCTTGATCAAAAGTACGAATAGTACCAATTAGTTCCACTTCATCAGGAATAATGTTTGAACGAATACCGCCATTAATCGCCCCAAAACTGACGACAGCTGGCGCTTTGGTAACATCAACCTGACGACTAATAATGGTTTGTACGCTATTAATGATTTGCGCTGATGCCACAATAGGATCAACGCCACCCCAAGGTCGTGAACCATGAGTTTGGCGACCTTTAACGGTAATAGTGAAAGAATCTTCTGATGCCATTGCAGGGCCTGAACGGAGGCCAATCACACCAGTAGGCAAACTTGAAGTGACATGCATACCAAAGACTTGATCAGGTTTGCGCTTAGCAAATAAGCCTTCTTTAAGCATTAACTCCGCACCACCTTCTTCACCCGCTGGGGCACCTTCTTCGGCAGGCTGAAAGATAAACATCACATCACCAGCAAGGCTTGATTGAGATTTTACTAAGTTTTCAGCAACGCCCATTAACATAGCCACATGAGTATCATGACCACAGGCATGCATCACACCAACGGTTTGATTTCGGTATGTATCAGTGGCTTTTGATGCAAACGGTAAGTCCACTTCTTCAGTTACTGGCAGCGCATCCATGTCAGCGCGAATACCAATAAGCGGACCAGGCTTGGCGCCTTTTAATATCGCTACCACCCCTGTATGAGCTATGCCGGTTTGCACCTCTAAACCTAAAGATTCAAGGTGAGCTGCAATGACTTTACTGGTTCTAAATTCACGATTAGATAACTCAGGGTGTTGATGTAAGTCGCGGCGCCACTCAATCACTTTTTGTTCAACATCGGCGGCTAGCTGAGCTGCATCAGGGGTTTTAGCCAATATTGATGGGGCAAAAGTAGCAGAAAGTGTCGCAAGGCACAGTGCGAGAGTCGTGAGGCGCATAAATCATCCATGGTTATTATCGTTTTTGTTGCGATTTAATCTACAGTGTCTAGCCGAAGTTGTTAAATAATTTGTTACAGCAAGGCTGAAGAAATTGTTTCGATTTGTTTACTACGTATGCCCTCCATCTTATAAATAAACAATATTATGGCTTTATTCATCACCTTGTTATGCTTCAAATAGATAGTGTAATGGTGATTTTAAACTGACCAACAGCAAAATATTAAAGGGTTAAGGTTAATGGATATAAAGTTTAGTGAGTTTACTGCCAAGAGTTGTAATGTCAGTCTCGACATCGCTGATTGGCATATTCAAAATCAGTCATGGGCCGTTTTCTGTGCCCATAACGACATAGGTTCAGTCATTGGTGACTTATTATGTGCAAGTAATAGTACCCCTCATCAAACCATTGAAATCACCTCTGGTCGCTTACAAAAATCATCTAATAACATTGCGCAAGTTTCACTAGCAGAGCAGCAAAGGTTATTGGCTTTAGAAATTGAAAATGATGACACCGACTTTCTCAATGTAATTGATACCGGTAGCACAGTTACTCAACTTATCAGCCAGCAGATACCGCCCCAGGCAAACAGCGCGTTACTTGAAACGTTACTCACTCAGTTAGATTTGCAGCATCTTAAAGATTGTGGCTTTCGAGAGCTATCAACAGGTGAAACCCGCCGTGTCATGTTGGCTCGTGCCATTGCCTCTCAGCCGGATTTCTTAGTACTAGATAACCCATTTGCAGGATTAGATATCGACCACAGAGCATCACTTACAACTTATTTAAATCAGTTACCAATTCCCATGATGGTGATATTTTCTCGTGAAGAAGATATGCCTCAATGGATTGAACAAGTGGCGATATTCAGCCATGGGAAATTAGACACTGTTATGGATAAATCCAGCTGGAATTGTCACCCTGTTATCGGGCAAATTAAGTCGCAATCTAAGGTACAAAGTGAATTAATGCTAGCGCTGATGCAACGACACCGTCACCAAAGCAAGTTTGAAAATCCGATATTTGAACTGAAAAATGGCAAAGTCGCCTATAGTGATAAAACCATTTTCACTGACGTGAATTGGCGCATTGATAATGGCCAACACTGGCAGGTCAAAGGCCCTAATGGCTGTGGGAAAAGTACCTTATTAGGTTTGATATTTGGTGACCATCCGCAATGCTATAGCAACGATATACAGATCTTTGGCAAGCAGCGTGGTAGTGGCGAAACCATTTGGGAAATTAAACAACATATCGGCATGGTGTCATCAGCATTACATCTGCAATATCGCGTTAACTGTAGCGCTATTGATGTGATCCTCTCAGGTTTTTATGACTCAATTGGCCTTTACCAAAAAGCCACAGCCCCCCAACTAGACATGGCTAAAGATTGGTTAACGATTTTGCACATGGAAGCATTGGCTAACACACCTATCAAGCAACTAGATTATAGTCAGCAACGACTATTGTTAATCGCTCGAGCCTTGGTAAAACAACCTACATTATTAATATTAGATGAGCCCTATCAAGGATTAGATTACTTGGGGATAAGGTTAGTGAGAAATACCCTTGAGTTGATTGCACGGGAAAACTTGAGCCAGCTGTTATATGTCTCTCATTATCATGAAGATAATTTAGCTAGCATCAACAATTACTTAGAGTTTGTAGCAAATGAACTGACCGAAGGATATAAAAGCGTTATAAGTTAATCTTGCTCTTCAATTTTACGTTCTTTAGCTGCGGCTTCTTTGGCTTCGCGCAGGTATTTATCAGCGCGAGACTCTCGCTCTTTAAACTGGGCTTGGGATTTCTCTTTCTGCTCTTTTTCCCATTCGCCTGACTCTTGGCGTTCTAGAACTTCTTGCTCGCGAGATTGGGTATCGCTGGCGGCTTGTCGAGCTTTCTCTAACTGACTTTGCTCAGTCTTTTTAGAATCAATTCGGCCTTGTTCAGCTTGCTGGGATAAGGTTAGGCGTGGCTTATCATTGGCTATTGCAGTAAAAGAGATTGCGAGTATCAAACACATAAAAGCCATTGCCATCATACGGTTCAACATATTCATTATCTTCCTTGTTTTTGTTGCTGCTATTTCTCTTGAATATAGCGAGCACGCACGGCTGCAGGCATCGCATCTAACTTATGTTGCACCATTGCATCAAAGGCTGCAAACATAGGTGCAATATCCATTAATGGGTTGATAGCTTGAAGCATATACGCTGTTGCTTCTAGGGTTGATAAACTATCACTACGCTTTGCTTTGCGAATTCGATATTGCGATACCCCTTCAAACTCAATATGCAGCGCAGGTAACTCCAATAACCATGGGTTTAGCTGGAGCATTTTAAAGGCTTTGCGCCAAGTGCCATCAATCAATAAGATAATGCACTCTTCAGGGACGCCAGAGTCAGCGGCGCTTTGACTGGTTTCACTAGGATAAACTAAATAAACCGGTTTGCCTGCCTCCTTTAAATAAACTTGCAGCTCAGCAAAGTCATCCGCCGTTTCACCCACCACCACTTTCGTCGCTGGCAAGGTTAAACACAATAACTTCACCGTGTTTTTGGCATGTTCAACTTCAGAAGGATGCTGCAGCACAATCACTTCAGTCTTAATTGTCATTGGAGACAAACTGTCGCAAATACAGGTCGAGGTTGGATAGCCACAACCTTCACAAATAACTCTAATACCGCACCTCTATTAATTAATGCCGAACCATAATTTCAACGTCTATTTTAGCGTTAATGTATTATAAACAACAATGCCGCTAACTATTCGGTCAGCGGCATGATTAAGACTATTGTATCGCTTATAGTTTAAGCATTAATGCTCAGGATGAACTTGCTCCATATGCAAATGATTTAAACCTTTAAGCGACATCATCACTAGCAATAATAAAGATAGACCGCCCATCAACAAGGCAACAGCATAAGGTGCGGTTAGATCGGTCATTTGCACTAATCCAGCAAGCACTGACGCACCACTCATTTGAATACAACCTAACATTGCTGCTGCAGTACCCGCTCGCTCACCGAAGGCTGATAACGCCATAGAAGTGGCAGGGCCAAGCAAAATAGCAAAGCCAATACAAAGCAGCATCATAGGTAACATGAAACCAAAACCAGCTGCTAAACCTGATTGAGGCCCGGCTAATTGCACCACGACTTCAAGCACAGCAGCTAATAACATCATTGATAATGCCACTACCACAGCGGGGCGATTACCAATATGTTTCACTAACACTGGCGCCGCAAAACACGCTGCAA
Organism: Shewanella sp. 10N.286.52.E4; assembly: GCF_041468785.1. Classification (NCBI taxonomy): domain Bacteria; kingdom Pseudomonadati; phylum Pseudomonadota; class Gammaproteobacteria; order Alteromonadales; family Shewanellaceae; genus Shewanella; species Shewanella sp. 10N.286.52.E4. The sequence goes on along the minus strand of NZ_JBFRJJ010000034.1, from coordinate 4,462 downwards.
TATTCACTGCAGCATTGAGTCCAAATAAACCACTAAAGGCAAGTTCACTCACCCCTAGCTCACCGATTAGCCACATAGGTGAATACGATACGTAGGTAACAATTGACGCCATTGCTACCATGCAAGTGCTGGCATAAAACAAGAAATGTGCATCACTTAACACTGGTTTATACCGAGCCCAGCGATAAAGAGCGCCGCTGGTGTCAGTATTTTCAGGACGAGTTTCAGGGAACTTCAACAGCACGATAGCTAATACGACAATGGCGTATAGCGCCATAAAGATAAAGGTTGAGCGCCAGCCAAACTGTAGTGCCAATAAGCCACCTAATGTTGGTGCTAACGCTGGTATCACACAAATCGCACCATTAAGGTAACTGTACATTTTAACGCTTTCTTTACTGCTATAGCAGTCGCGAACCGCACTAAACACCACGACAGAGGTTGAACAAGCCGCTAACCCCTGCAATACACGAGCAATTTGTAATACTTCAAACTCTTGCGCCATTGCGCCAATGAGGCTGCTGATGCCGTACAAAACAATACCAAATAGTGCAATTGGGCGGCGGCCAAAACGGTCAGCTAACGGCCCAATCAAAATCTGCCCAAGACCCATAGCAAATAAAAACAACACCAACGTCGACTGTATCTGACTACCACTTACACCATACTCAACAGCCATAGTCGGCATTGACGGTAAGTAAATATCGATGGCTAATGGGCTAAGTAGCACCATAAACATCAGTGTTGGCAGCAAGTTACGTCTCATTTTCTTTATACTCTTTCTTTATCTAGGGCCTGTTGATCTTTCGAGGTTGTTTTTGCAGCGAATTGTTGGTCATTTGTACAAGGCAGAGACTTTGTGGTGTAGTTATTCTACATAAAAAGTCGATAACGCAGTAAAAATGACCAACAAACTCTGCCCGAAGGGTTCGACTAAAAGCGTTTTACTCTTTGTTGAATGAACTTTGCTTAGATGACTAGGCATCAATTCATTCGCCTCGATTAAAACGCTTTTATTTCGAACAAAACTTAACCAGCAAAGATCAACAGGCCCTAGGTGTTAATTATGGAGCGCATTTTAGACTACTCATGGTATGAATAGAAATGGTATGATTTCCTAAGTAAATTTCCTTTGAGGAATATCACATGAATATCGATAATCTCGCCAAAATAGATTTAAACTTGCTGGTCATTTTGCAGGTATTGCTTGAAGAGCAAAGCGTCACTCGCGCAGCAAGCCGCTTACACTTAAGCCAGTCTGCGTTGAGTAAAAGTCTTAATCGCTTGCGAACCACACTTGATGATCCGCTATTCCAGCGCACAGCTCATGGTCTAAAGCCGACAGCCCATGCGGTGCAATTAGGACTGCAGTTACCGCAAATTTTACAGACCTTACATCAACTGACCCAACCACCGACATTTATACCAGCCAGCAGTCACCAGCATTTTTCGTTTTCTATGGTCGAGAGTGCCTACGAAACATTACTGCCTTATTTCATTGGCAGAATTTTACACGATGCACCTAACGTCAAACTCGACTCATATGTGTGGACCGAAAAATCAATCCAAGACTTACAACTTGGCCAAATCGATTTTGGAATTGCCGGTCGAGATACGCACCCTCAAGCTGATATAAAAATAGAGCAACTGCCTGATGGCATTGAATATCAGACCTTATTTAAAGATAAGCAAGTCTGTTTAGTGCGTAAAGATCATCCAATGTTAGACGCTATCAAACAAAAAAAATGGGATAGAGACAGCTATTTGAGCATGTCCCATGTACAAGTGCGCTGTGAAGGCAATGATTGGTGGGCATTAGATTATCACTTAGCCGATCTCAATTTGCGCCGTCGTATCAGCACTACTGTGCCAGACTTTTATGGCGCGGCGAGTATTTGTGCCCATAGCGACCTCATTTTTACTCTGCCATCGAGCTTTGCGCGGCACGCTGTCAAGTTATACCCCCTTGAAGAAATCCCGTTGCCATTTGATTTTATGCCTATGGCTTATGTGTTGTTATGGCATGAACGTAACAGCCAAGCTCCTGGACACTTGTGGCTAAGAAACATGATTTGTGAAAGTGTCGCTAAAGCAGTCAATCAAACTGAAATAAAAATGCTGAAATAAGATTAACAACAGCCATTAATACAAGTTGTTATGGTTTTTAAAACGTTGTGAGTAACTATCATAATCAAACATTAATCAGGATTAACGTGACGTTAATAGGTGTTTTATTGCACACTGAAGTTGTCATCACTGTAAAAAGTGATTTTATGAAAGACTGAAACTGTATCCATCGCCCTTTTGATACACGCTCAGCCAGCTTAATTGAGGAACATCAATGAACTTTAATCAGTTTGTAAATCAAGCACAGGTCAAACAGCGCGTTGGCACCATGCACCCATTTTTAGCACTACTGTCGATAATTGCTATCGCACTTACCACGATTGTATTGCTACCATTTTTGCTGGTATTCGCTCTAGTGAGCTTTATCGGACTTAACTTACTAGGCCGTAAATACCTAGCACCTAAAATGCAGCCAATTTTCGGAAACCGTTCACAGCAAGATGAAGTGTACCGTGATAATCCAAATGTAGAGCGCGAGCAATCATTGTATAAATCGGAAATGTTTAAACGCTCAAATCCATCATCAGGCGGCCGGACTTTCGAGCATCAAGCAGACTAAACATTCATATGGTCAGTTAACCTTGCTCCCCCCCAAGGTTAATTGGCCATGATGTTTATTAAGACGTTCAAACATTTATAGTACAAACTAAAACACCGCCAAATGGCGGTGTTTTTTTATAACCCAGATTTAAGTGTAGTCAAGAACTAAAGTCGTGGCGCTTCGCCCACACCCAACGAAAGGGAAACAACAGCATTTCCCTTTTCGATATCCCTTGCCGTTCCGGCGAAATAATCTGAAAAACGATTATTTCCAACGGAAATTTATCTAGACTGAAACCAGATTTGGTAAGTTCTTCGTCCACCATCGAAAATCACTAACGCTTCTGATGGGGCGTCCCTTCCCCTCGAAAGCTAGCCAGACATATATGGACCCATCCGGTTTGCAAGATATTTAATATCGACTTTGAGAATAGTTCATTGCACCCATATATTCGGCCTGTTATTGAGGTACTCCTCTGGCCCTGATGGATATTTGCTTCTACTTTCCTTATCATCCTTACGGCTTCTTTAGAGCCAATGCCGGGCGAAGGTTTTAAGTAGAACAGTCTGACTGTCTCATCATCAATTCAATTATCTTGGCAACTTGATGGTTGGTAAAACTAATTGTTAGCGCGTTAATGATTACTTTTATGCAGCGATACGATATTCATCTTCTCTTGCTGCTATAACCCACGCTATCCGTGCAAGCTTGTTCGCGACGGCAACACAAGCTCTGTTAAAGCCACGTCTTTCTGCAAGTGCGGTTGCCCAGCGACTAAATTTATCCCCTTTAGCCTCACTATGGTAAAGAACCGCTCTTGCCCCGTGGATAAATAGCGTTCTCAAATAAGCATTTCCTCGCTTACTAATACCAAGCAAATTATTTTTTCCACCACTGCTATGTTGCTTGGGGACTAGACCGCACCATGCTGAAAAATGTCTGCCGTTGGTAAAATCTTTACCTTCTCCAACAGCGGCATAAAATGCCGTTGCGGTGACAGGACCAATGCCAGGCACACTTTCCAAACGTTGGCATACTTGATTGTTCTTCATCTCTTGTTGAACTTGAACGTCACAACTTTTAAGCCTTCGCTCAATATCATTAAACTCTTCGTACAGTTGATAGAAAATATTTCGGCCTTTGGCTGTTAATTCGTTATCAGCATTTTCTAGAATATCAGGTAGCTTTGACCTAAAAGACGCTTTTCCTTTTGTGATAATAATGCCGTACTCAGCAAGCATCCCTCTAACCTGATTAATCAGTGCTGTCGATTGCTTGTTTAGCCTTTCTCTCATTCGATGCAACATCTGAATATCTTGTTGTTCTATAGGTTTTGGTTCTACAAAGCGCATGTTAGGCCGTTGCGCTGCTTCAGCTATCGCAAGTGCATCGTTATAGTCATTCTTATTTCCCTGTCTGTAGGGCACGACATACTGAGGCGCTATCAATTTGACTTGATGACCCACTTTCTCAAACTCTCTAGCCCAGTAATTTGCGCCACCACAGGCTTCCATCACAACAAGACAAGGTTCTATTTGAGCAAGAAAAAGTACTAACTCTTTTCGCTTAATTATCTTCTTTTTGACAAGCTTTCCGGCTTTATTAACGCCAACAAAATGAAAAACAGACTTTGCGATATCAAGACCAATTGTAGTAATGTTCATAGTGGACCCGTCCTCTTTCTGATGAGTTTTAGCAACTACATCGTGGCCCATTGCGAGGCCGATTAAAAGTGGATGGGTCCATTCCATTATCCATGCCGAGCTCACGTCAATTCACTTAACGCACTCGGAC
>NZ_JBFRJJ010000033.1:2863-33315 GCF_041468785.1 Shewanella sp. 10N.286.52.E4 | reverse complement strand
AAAAGAATGGTGGTCGATACTGGGCTCGAACCAGTGACCCCCTCCTTGTAAGGGAGGTGCTCTCCCAGCTGAGCTAATCGACCTGGGATTTACACAATGATTTAATTCTTTCTAAAAAGAATGGTGGTCGATACTGGGCTCGAACCAGTGACCCCCTCCTTGTAAGGGAGGTGCTCTCCCAGCTGAGCTAATCGACCTCGCTGTGTGGGGCCGTATTATAGGGAGCAACGAAATACTGTCAACGACTTTTTCACGAAAAAAGCTCAGCCGCGCTAAAAACGTGCGGCTTGTTGAATTGTTAGGCGCTTTATAACGTCATTTGTCTCAATAGTGATGCAACTAGAGAAGAATTGAATATTGTAATTATGGAGTAAAGCTCGTATCCAGCTAAATATGCCTTGTTTTGAGACTTCTCAGTTTCACTTCAATAAAAGCTTCGACGACAAAGTTGAGCAATCAGTGCGCTCTTTAGCTATAGTTTTTCGCTCACAGAGCTGATTATGATGCTGCTTATTGATGTAGTTTAAATTATCAATAGTGAAACTCGCATAATAAGGTGGTTTGGGTATAGAATATCGGCCACTTTATTATATCTGTCTTTATATAGACGTTTTTGAAATAGGTCAGTGTCCCATTATGACAACTAAGACGCGTTTTGCTCCTAGCCCAACAGGCTTTTTACATGTAGGTGGTGCTCGTACAGCACTTTATTCTTGGCTTTATGCCCGCGCAAACCAAGGTGAGTTTGTTTTACGTGTAGAAGATACTGATATTGAACGTTCGACTCCTGAAGCTTGCGCCGCAATTCTTGAAGGAATGGAATGGTTAGGTTTGACTTGGGACGAAGGTCCTTATTACCAAACTAAACGTTTCGATCGATACAACGAAATCATTGCTCAAATGCTTGAAGAAGGTACTGCTTATAAGTGTTACTGTTCACGTGAACGTATTGAGAAGATGCGTGAAGAGCAAGCTGAAAATGGTGAATCACAAAAGTATGATGGCCATTGCCGCGATCTTGCTCCTCGTGATACTGATGAACCGTTTGTGATTCGTTTCAAGAATCCAACAGAAGGGAGTGTCGTATTTAACGATCACGTACGTGGCCGTATCGAATTTGCTAACGATACCTTAGATGACTTAATCATTGCTCGTACAGAAGGCACGCCAACTTATAACTTCTGTGTTGTTGTTGATGATTGGGATATGGGCATTACTTGTGTTGTTCGTGGTGAAGACCATATCAATAACACTCCTCGTCAAATTAACATCCTTAAAGCTTTGGGTGCACCAGTACCTGAATATGCTCACGTATCGATGATTTTAGGTGATGATGGTGCGAAACTGTCAAAACGTCATGGCGCGGTTGGTGTTATGCAATACCGTGATGACGGTTATTTACCTGAAGCGCTACTAAACTACCTGGTTCGTTTAGGTTGGTCTCATGGCGACCAAGAAGTTTTCTCAATGGAAGAAATGATCTCGTTATTTAAACTAGACGATATCAATAAGGCAGCTTCAGCCTTTAATACAGAAAAACTTAATTGGTTAAACCAACATTACATTAAAGAACTTGCACCAGAATATGTTGCATCACATCTTCAATGGCATATGGATGACCAGAAAATTGATACAGCAAACGGACCTGCACTTGCTGAAGTTGTTACAGCTTTAGCAGAAAGAGCGAAAACGCTGAAAGATTTAGCTGCATCTAGCCGCTACTTCTATGAAGATTTCGAAGCGTTTGATGAAAATGCAGCTAAAAAGCATTTACGTGGTGTTGCAATGGAACCACTGAAACTTATACAACAAAAAATTTCTGCCCTTCCTGAGTGGACAGTTGAAGCAATTCACCAAGCAATTGAAGATACAGCAGCAGAACTAGAAGTGGGTATGGGTAAAGTCGGAATGCCACTACGTGTCGCGGTTACAGGCGCTGGCATGTCACCTGCTGTAGATTTAACCTTGTTTTTAGTTGGAAAGGCTCGTTGTGAACAAAGAATCTCCAAAGCGATTGAATTTGTAGCAGATAGAATAAATTCTTAAAAAACGAGTTGACACTTTTGGGCAGGCTGCATAGAATGCGCCTCGCAGTTGAGACACAGCGTCATAATTTATTTCGGCTTGTCCAAATGTGTTAAGTAAAGTTGAGGGGCTATAGCTCAGCTGGGAGAGCGCTTCGCTGGCAGCGAAGAGGTCCACGGTTCGATCCCGTGTAGCTCCACCAATTTTACTAAAATCAAAGCGTTAAGTTTTAGCCTACAGAACTTAATGAGTTATTCACTCCCTTACGGAGTCTAAACGTAAGTCCGGGTCCCCTTCGTCTAGAGGCCTAGGACACCGCCCTTTCACGGCGGTAACAGGGGTTCGAATCCCCTAGGGGATACCACTCTCTTTTTTAAGAGTTATTAAAGCCACTTAATTGTGGTTTTTTTATGTCTAAAATTTAGCTGACAACGACTAACAAAGCAGTTTCCAAATAGGTTAAAGCTAGCTAAATGCTAATGTTGTTGTGGCTTAATACCCAACCACCTCCTAATTATCCTTTCTTGCTATACAAGTCTAAGTTTCAACCCAAGATGAAATTCAACTTGCTGCATGTCACTGATAATATTTAATCTTCAGCCTCAAGATAAATGACTGTAAGAGTAGTTCATTGATTTTCATGTCCATCTAAGGTTCCGAGTTAGGCTCATTTGTAGCCCATTCTAGAAGTAGCACGTGGAATTAAGGATAAAGTTAAAAGTGCACCTTTAGTGCAGTTCATGAGTGCAGTTAAAGCTTTAATCCACTTAGATAAAAATGAGAGAGCATAAACACGAAACAAACTCTTTGGTTAAAAATCACTTATAAAACTGTTTGGTTCACATGCGATAAAAAGCAGGCACAAAAAAAGAGGCCTATTGGCCTCTCATATAAACTTTTTAATCTCCCTTAGCTTCGTGCTGCTAAGTCATCAGCCTTTGATTGATGATAAGTTAGGCGCATAATTGCGACACAAAGTAATGAAATAAGCCCACAAGATCCGATAACAACACCTTGCCATTCTAACTGGTGCCAAAATAGCATCAAATAAGGCCCTCCAAGCGCCGCACCAAGATAATAACTACAAAGGTAGAGCGAGGTTGCTTTTGCTCGATGAGTAGACGCTCTGATAGCTACAAATGAATTACAACAACTATGAGTTAAGAAAAACCCACTGGCTGTCAGTAAAAAACCAATTATAATCGCAGGTAAGGTATCTATTAAGGTTAATAACGTCCCTACCAGCATGACGAGTAATGCACCTTTAAATAAACGAAGTGCACCAAACTTTACTACCCACTTAGCAGAAAAGTAAGACGTTAATGTACCACTCAAATAACAAAGAAAAATCAACGTGGCAGCAAAACGACTAAAGCGATAAGGGTCATCCATTAAGTGCAGCTGGATAAAGCTAAACTGGTTTACCATCATCATAAATGCCAGCCCGCCAATGGCATAAACTAAACGCATTTGATTATCGGTTAAGTGGTATATAAAACCACCCACATCTTGCTTGATTTTCGCAAGCACACCGATTGAGGTTTGTGTTTTTTCTGGCTTTAGTTCTCTTCTTGGAAGCAGATAGGTCACAATGGAAATACCCACTAAAGTCACGGCGAAATTGACCGCCATTGCTTGCTCCCATGTGCAATATTGCGACAGTAAGCCCCCCATTAATCTGCCACCAATACCACCTAAGCTATTAGCCATAATATAAATAGCAGCAGCCTTTAATAAAAAGCTCGCTGGTAATTGATCTTTAAAATATGCCATCGCAATAGCAGGTACTGCGGCTAACAAAACCCCTTGTAATAACCTCACCATTAGCAAAGCATCAAAATCTTTTGCGTAAATAAGTAAAATATTAGACGCGACTAACAACCATAAGCTGACCATTATCGGCGCCAAACGGCCAATACGATCTGAGATCACGGCATAAATTAATAAAGAAAAGGCAAGAGAGAAGCTCGTCACAGAAAGAATTAACGTCGCATTGGCGCCTGTAACATCAAAATGCTCAGCAATGGATGGCAACATGCCTTGCACAGCATATAAATTGATATAAACAACAATAGAGGCTAAACACAAAGCCCAGATAAGGCGAAGCTCAGATCTTGATTGATCAACTTCATTTACCGCACGCAATTCAGGCACAACTTAAGCCTCGAATAAAAAGAAATGAAATTTGATTATTGCGTGATATACAACTTATGCAATTCACGACTTTGGAAGATGTGAGTTACGTCTTAATTCCAAAGAATAAACATTAAGACGTACTCTACATTTTTGAGGTTTAGCTAAGAGCTGGAACGAAACTAACGCTCAACTTTTTTCATAATAACTTCGGTGGTGAACTTATCATTATTAATCACTGGGAATTTTTCGTAAGTTTGAAAAATCGGTCTATCTTGATACATGATCATCGCAACCACGCCATATTCAATATCTTTATCAATACTGTCAGCTGGTAAAGTAAACTTAAACGGTACTGGTGCGCGGGCAATATCAAAGGTTTTTTGTGAAATAATCAAACCTGGCGTATTCAAACCAATAATCGCGATATTAATTTTACAGTTCTGTGGCAGCGTAATTTTCTCTAAGTAGCCTGCATAACCATTAATGATTACTGGCTCATCAGGCGTAACAGTGACACATGCTGTCAGCATCAATGTCATGCATCCTAAAAGCAGCGCTTTGAAACCATATTTCATACTTTTTACCCTTTTGTCATTCTTAGTAGGCCTTCTTGGGTAGCAGATGCAACCAAACGCCCTTGTTGATCAAAAAACTGTCCTTTAACAAAACCACGACCACCACTAGCATTGGTACTTTCAACACTATAAAGCAACCAATCGGAAAAATTAAATGGACGGTGAAACCACATTGCATGATCTATGGTTGCCATTCTTACACCTGGTGTTAGAAATGATACGCCATGTGGCTGCGCCGCTGTCACTAAGAAGTTGAAATCAGAAGCGTAAGCTAACAGATACTCTTGCACACTATGATCGCTCGGAATGTTACCATTCGCTCTCATCCACACATAGCGCTTCGGCTCTGTTGAGTCGGGTGCGATAGGATGAATAGGATTGACTAAACGCATCTCAATCGGTGAATCAGCCATAAACTTTTCAAGTATTTTTGCTGGTACTTTGTCGCGCATAGTGAGAGCCAGCTCTTGCTGATTCAATAACCCTTCAGGCCCAGCAACAACAGGCATCTCCGCTTGGTGGTCGTAACCTTCTTCTGGTGCTTGAAAAGAACAAGTCATGTAAAAAATTGGACGCCCTTTTTGAATGGCTTTAACCCGTCTTGCACTGAAACTGCCACCATCACGCATGTTTTCAACATCATAAACAATCGGTAGCTTTTCATCGCCAGCGCGCAAAAAGTAAGAATGCAAAGAGTGTACTTGTCTATCTTCACTTACCGTTTGTTTTGCAGCACTTAATGCTTGCCCCATTACTTGACCGCCAAATACATGCCCAAAGCCTAAATCTTGGCTTTGACCACGAAACAGGCCTAGTTCTATTTGCTCTAATGAGAGCAATGAAAGTAAATCATTTAATACTTGGCTCATAATTATCCTAGCGGCTCTGCCAAACTCAATATCCTTAGGTTACCTTAGAACCACACATCATTAGTAAAAATATTCTAGAATTTACTCATATATAAACAAAATTTGATAAAATTAAGCAAAAATAACAACAAGTTTTTACTTCATAGCGCGATCATAGCCGCTTACTTAATTCCAAAAAATTGCTATGCTATTAGGCTATCCTAATTTAACTCGACACCCTTAAGCCCTAAATATATGCAATCTTGGATTTTAGCTATCAGACCTCGCACACTACCTGCTGCAATAGGTCCTTTATTAATTGGTAATATTTTAGCCCTACACTTAGAGCAGTTCAGCTTTACAATTGCTTGTATCTCAATGCTGTGCGCTATTTTATTACAAATAGCCGTTAACTTAGCCAATGATTATTTCGACTTTAAAAACGGTATTGATACCGACGAGCGTGTGGGTCCAGTCCGTGTAACCCAAAGCGGTATGATTTCACCTAATAGCGTGCGTAATGCCATGATTTTATGTCTCGTACTCGCATTCATCGTGGGTTCTGCATTGATAGTACATGGTGGTTGGCCGATCGCAGTTTTGGCTGTAGCTGCGTTATTGGGGGCAGTTTGTTATAGCGGCGGCCCTTACCCTCTCGCCTCTCATGGATTAGGTGAAGTGGCTGCATTTGTATTCTTTGGGCTGGTCGCGGTCGTGGGAAGTTACTACATTCAAGCTGGCGACACTAGCATCAGTGCTTGGCTGTTAGGTAGTGCCATCGGCATGTTTAACGCAGCGATTATGCTAGTAAATAACACCCGAGATATTCAAACTGACACTAAGGCCGGTAAAAATACTCTTGCCGTTCGTATAGGTCAGGCTCAAGCTCGCGTGCTTTACCAAGCATTAGTGTATTTACCATTCGGGATCATTATTGGTGGTTTCTTGATGGGTTACTTGCCTGGAATCCCAGTATTGCTTGCAGGACTAGCATTAGTGTACGCCCGTCAACTTAGCGGTGAATTCAGTAATACCAGTGGTGAAGCCCTTAACCCAATCTTAGGTCGAACCGCCAAATTAACTATGATATTTAGTTTCTTATTCAGCCTTGGTTTAGTCATTACCTTAGCGTAAATATCACAACATAAAGGCTTCTAATGAGAAGCCTTTATTATTTATTTTAAAATTCAATCTTCACACTAATTACCATAAAGTATTTTTCAAAAAGAAATACTTTTATTAATTAGCTTCAATACAGTCTCAAAAATTATTTACTGTTATTGATGACACTCAGAACCGATTAAAGACTTTGACGTAAAATAGTTAACTGGCTTCTGCGGCAGCAGCGGCATTAGCTGAAATCAACTTCCTGTCAAAGTCATCATTGAGCAAAATAACATCGGCAATTGAAGCTCTTAGCTTTACTGATGCTGGTGCTTTATTAGTGGTTCTCTGACTCAGTGATTCGCGCAATAATACCACTTCTAATAACTTTTCAAGAGACTCATTATTCTTGGTTTCTAACGCGGGCAGTTGTTTTACAGCGGCTTGAGAATATTTATCATATTCGGAAGTAAGAGTTTCAATGGCTTCTACTAGTCTTTTTTTCTTATCCGTTTTCGTTGGCATGCATACTCCCTCATCTTTATTAGTATCTTATTTAACCTATATTAGAGTTGGCTCAGTTACAAGGTTGTTAACTACAGAGAAACATGAATATTGCTATTAATATAAAAAATAAGACTAATAGTTAATATAAAACCAGACCAAATACGAATGAGTCTTTATTAGAGACTGATTTTATCAAAAATATTTTTGTCATAGATAGATTGCATATTTTAATGTCAATAAAACTTATTTAAGTTGTCATAAGATAGTCATTAAAAAACGACTGGGCTTACAGATAACAAAAAAGCACTTCTCGCGGAGAAGTGCTTTTATTTAAAGCGACAAAAGTAGCTGCTTATGATTACACCTTAGACAATGTGCGCTCTTTTGCACTCCAATCTAAATGGTACTTCTCGCCAGCAGGTTTATCAGTGCGTTCAAATGTGTGTGCACCGAAAAAGTCTCGCTGACCTTGTAGTAAATTAGCTGGTAGCGTTTCACTGCGATAGCTATCGTAATATGCCACTGCAGAACTAATACATGGCGCAGGAATGCCTTGCATAACTGATGCTGCAACTGTTTTACGCCAATTCATGTGCTTAGCAGATAAACTATCACTGAAGGTTTTAGCCATCAGAAGATTCGCAAGCTCGGCATCGTCTTGATAAGCTTTGGTTATAGACTGCAAGAACGTCGCGCGAATGATACATCCTGCGCGCCAGATCTTAGCAATTTCAGCAAAGTCTAAAGACCAATTTTGCTCTTTTGCAGCCATCGCCATTAATTGGAAGCCTTGGGCATAACAACAGACTTTGGCGCAATATAATGCATCCTCAAGGTTAGCAATAAACTCGGCTTTCTCTGCATCAGTTAACGTAACCTTAGCTGGGCCTGCAAGCTTAGTGCTTAAGTCAACTCGCAAGCCTTTTTGAGTACTGACAGCTCGCGCATACACGGCTTCAGCAATGGTTGGTGCTGGGCAGCCAATTTGTAAACTACTTACCGCAGTCCACAAGCCTGTTCCTTTTTGGCCTGCTTTATCTAAGATCATTTCCACTAACGGCTTACCAGTTAATGGATCGTCTTGTTGCAATACTTCAGCGCTGATTTCCATCAAGTAGCTGTTTAAGCTGCCTTGATTCCAACCATGAAAAATATCACCAATTTCATGAGCCGATAACCCTAAGCCATCATGAAGTAATTGGTAAGCTTCGCAGATTAATTGCATATCCGCGTATTCAATACCGTTATGTACCATTTTCACATAATGACCAGAACCCGCAGGGCCAATATAAGTAGTACATGGCTCGCCTTCAATAACAGGGTTTCCTGGCTCAAAGCGCTCTATTGGTAACCCTGTTTCTGGATCGACTTTCGCTGCCATCGCTTTCCAGACAGGTGCAACGTATTGCCATGCATCTTTATTACCACTTGGCATCAATGACGGGCCAAAGCGCGCCCCAACTTCACCACCTGAAACTGCTGAACTAAAGAACACAAATTTGCCTTTAAAACGTGCTTCACGTTCTACAGTATCAGTCCATAAACTGTTACCTGTATCGACAATGATGTCGTCAGTTTCAATACCGGCATCAATCAGTGCATTACACACACCATCAACTGGGCCACCAGCAGGAACAGATAACACGATGACACGAGGTTTTACTAATGATGCGAGCATTTCAGTAAGATTATTACAGCCAAGCATTCGGGGTGCTTTATCAGCTTTTCTTTCTGCTGTTTCTTGATTAATAGCAGCATTAACTTTTTCACTGTCAAGATCGAAAGCGGCTACCTGGTAGCCATTATCAGCTATGTTTAACGCGAGATTCTTGCCCATCACACCGAGGCCGATAACGCCGATGTCTGAACGGAATGGTTGGGTATTCATTATTATTTTCCAAAGGTCACAGAGATTAATCGCGCGTAGCGAATCCATTTGAAGGGGGATTATACGGATTTATGTAACAAAATTACAGTCGCAAAATGTGCACACTCTATTGCATAAATTGGAAGGCAGAGAAATAAACAAGTTTTAACTAATAAACACAATCAGTTATGACATACCCTTCTTAATGTAAATTATGACTAAGCCGTTTAAATACAATTTTTGGATATTCATATGTGTTGAATACAAATAGATGTTAGATACAAACAGAAGTGCGGATAAATCGGACGAGCATTAACAATGTTCAATAAGGCACTGATAAAATGTCTTAATAAAAAGGTTGTTCAAGTAAATCGGACTGACTTTACTCAAACAACCTTCTATCAATATAACGCTAGGGCTTTAGGTTAATTAAAGCCGTGCATCACATCAATGCCAAAGCCTTTACCTTCGCCATGACAAGTATGACAAGATTCATCTCCAGGTTGATATATCGCACCTGAACTCGCATCTTGTTGGAACACCCCACCATAACTTTGAGCATGGGCAGCCCAACTAGCTTCATTGTTATGACATGCAGCACAAACTGCGACAGTTGGAGAATACTCAGCCACTTCACCCGTCATTGTCGCATTCGGCGTCGCGACAATAACTGAACTTTGCGCAGACAGAGTATCCATAGTCAGCTGGCCTTCATCATGACAAGCCTGACAGTCATTCGCTGCAGCAGGATAAGTCATATCCTCTCGCTCGCTACCACTGTAACCTACGGTTGTACGAGTATTAGCATGTAAAGAATGCACTAACTCACGATAACCTAAGCTGTTACTGATGGTTCTGAACGCCTTCACACTGGCATCACCCGGTGTATGCTTGCGCGTTGCATTCATATACTTGACCATGTCATTGGTGTGACAGCTTTGACAACTACCATCAGCAAGTGTGGTTGCCACTTGTGGTGAGTGACATGCGCCGCAGGTAGCACCATTACCAGGAGTCGAAATTTTACTGTGGGCATCGTTCACACGTTGCTGGAACTGGTCATCATGACAAGCGGCACATTTTTGGTTGTTCACCAACTCTGTATAAGCCGACACATTCGCCGTTAATGCAACAGCACTATCGGCTGGAACTTCTGCAACCACAATATTTGAATCAGTATCTTGCGCGTCACAAGAAGCCACAAGGCCAGTAGATTTATCGCCACACGCCATCACTTTAGCGTACAGAGTGCCTACTGAATCTAAATCAAAGTCAGCAACACCAGCATTTTTAACAATAATAGTGACCACTGAGCCATCTCTAGTCATCGTAATATCATCAGCGCCAGATACAATATCCCACACTTTTCGCTGGCCGTTATTCTCAGGCATCACTGTTTGCTGCGCATTACCTGAAGCGACAATCCATAAGTTATCAATTGCAGGATCGACATCTGGATTAGCACTTAATTGATTAAAGGTTAAGGTCGCCGTTAAGGTATCTTGCAATTCATCAATCACACTATCACTAATAGCAAATTGATATTGCTCAGCTAACGCATCCGTCACACTGACCGCGGCATTATGAAATATTGCTGAACCTAATGGGTTATTGCTATCAGGATGACAACCACTACAACTCATTGCCCACGCATCAGGAAATGCATCACGATCATGGAATAAACCAACAGCGGTGCCATTCCAGCCTTCTGGCGCATATTTCTCATGACAACTTAAACAGGTTTCTTGACCTGGGTATTGATAAAAACCCGCTTGAGGCGCAGCATCTTCAATATGACATTGCTGACACTGATGCATATCACCTGGGTAAGATAAATCACTGTAGTCATGAACTGAGCCCTTATAGCCAATCACTAAGTAATCACTCTTATGGATTTTATGCACTACGCTCGCCATACCAATGCTTACACCTGTTTCAGGGTCGCCAGAATAACTGGTATGACACATTACACAGCCTTCATAATCGAAGCGCTTGCTACCATGCATAAGTAAGCTATTCTCTGCAGACAGATCGGCTGTGTGACAGCGATAACAGCTTTGCTCAGAAGCCAATAACACTCGGCTATCTGCTTCTGCAGCGGCTGTGCCCGTTTGTGGATCAAAATCAAATGTCGTATTAACCAACATCGTATCAATTGTAGCCCCAGAATAAGGCAACAACTCTAAATAAACACGGTGAATGTTTTCAGCAACGTACTCAGTATTGATGCCATCAATATTCGAATAGCTGTCTAAAGATTGCGAGAATGTGTAACGATATAAACCATTACCTATGGCTTCAATACAGGCTTCTTTACAAGTAGACTCTATGCTTGCTTGCCACTGCGTGCCTTTATTTTTATCCCAGCCCGGTTCTAAATCATTATCAGCAACCTCTCCAGGCTCAACCACGTTATTAATATAACTGGTCCATTGTGGAGATAAATCCGTTTCAGCCGTACTTTGCACGCTGGCACTGTCAGCTTCATTTAACGGTCTAATACGTCTTTGTTGATCGCCAAGTTTGGCAATACCCGCACCTAATGTTTGAATCGAATCTAAGTCAGCTAGACCACTTACAGCAACGCCATTGACATTACTTAAGTAAAACTCAAAAGAAACTTGTAATGCATCATCAATAGTCACTTTTTCGATTTCAGCTTTTAAAGACTGAGCTGAAGATATTGAAATATTGATGTCACCCGGCTCACCATCTTCGCCATCATGTCCGTCATCACCGGAACATGCTGTAAGTGCGACCACTGGAACTAGAACAAGTGGAGTTAACCACTTCTTATATTTCCTAGTTAACAATCTGCTCATCATTGTTATTCCTTTTATTAATCCATGGCATTTTTATTTTTATTAATCATTATTTATTTATTAAAATCTTATTGTGATAAAAATCATGAAACCATTTAAAATATAAAAATAATAATTAAAAAACCTAAAGTTTCACTTATTAAAATGCATATTTTAAAAATCAAAATTCCAGCTAGCAGAATCCACAAACCAATATAAAACAGCAAATAAAATTACCATTTTCAAATAATGAAATACAGGCCCTAAAAGTGTGACGGGAGATATATATTGTAACTTCCAATCAAAACAAGAAAACAAACGTGATCATAGTCAACTTGTTTTTAATTTAATTAAACAATACTTAAGTTATAAATATAAACATAAAAGCAATATTTATAATTAAGAGGAAACAAATATGATTACAAGGAGAGCACTACTTGCTAATGGCGCTAAAGTTGCTGTTGGTACAGTATACGGCGGTACATTAGTTGGTTTTCTAACAGGGTGTGGTAGCAGTGATGACGCTGACACCCCTATTGTAGAAGTTCTTCCCGGCGGCCTTATGGTGGTTAATCCAATGCTATGTGTCGGTTGTCGTCGCTGCGAAATTGCTTGCAGTTGGAGCCACGGGAAATCAGCTGTCAGCCCAAGCACCTCAAGAATTAAAGTCGCTAAAAACTTAAACTTTGGCCCTCATGGCGTACAAGCAAATTATGAAGACCAGCGCGGCGAACAAGGTGATAGCACCATTGTTCCGTCTACCTGTCGTCAATGTGATGTCTGCATGACGATATGTCCGCAACAAGCCATTTCAGTCAATGAAGAAACTGGTGCAAGAGAAGTAAATGATGATTTATGTGTTGGCTGTGGTTACTGCGCGGATAAATGTCCCCAACAAGTCATTACTATCGATAAAACCACGCGTAAATCACTTAAGTGCGACCTTTGCCAAGGTAATCCTAATTGCGCTCAAGTTTGCCCTACAGGTGCCATTAAGTTTTACACCTGGGAAGAAGCAGTTGCTGAAGTTGAGCTTCATGAAAAATATTTAGAATTAGTTTAAACAAAAACTAAAAGGAATAATTATGACTACTACATATGGCGGCTGGGCCGGTTATGTTTTAAGAGTTAATTTAACAACAAAAGTAATTACTAAAGAAACAACAGAAACCTACCACGATTATATTGGCGGAATGGGGATCGGTTATAAAGTATTATGGGATAATCATGTTGATGGTATTAAAGCAACAGATGAAGAAAATAGACTAGTTATTTCAGCAGGACCATTAAGTGGTTCTGGTGCTATTTGTTCAGCAAGAACAACTATTACTTCACGCAACCCTGTTATTCGTAATCACTTAATTACTGACGGCCATTTTGGCGGGCACTTCTCACCCGAACTTAAATTTGCAGGCTACGATGCAATTATCGTTGAAGGCAAATCAGACACGCCAGTTTG
This sequence comes from Shewanella sp. 10N.286.52.E4, assembly GCF_041468785.1. Lineage (NCBI taxonomy): Bacteria > Pseudomonadati > Pseudomonadota > Gammaproteobacteria > Alteromonadales > Shewanellaceae > Shewanella > Shewanella sp. 10N.286.52.E4. Next base: position 19,993 of record NZ_JBFRJJ010000033.1, on the reverse strand, counting down.
GTTAAAGATTGTCGATGATACGGTAACATTAGAACCCGCAGAATCTTTATGGGGAGTGGGAATTTTCGATACTTTTGCTGCTGTTAGCAAAATGATGGGACAGCAAGCCCAAGTGGCAGCAATTGGTCCTGCCGGTGAAAACCTCGTTGCCCAATCAACAATTCAAACCCAAGGTGGTCACTCTGCTGGTGGACATGGTTCAGTTCTAGGTTCTAAGAGATTAAAAGCAATTGGTATTATTGGTACCGGCACAGTTGATATCGCTGAATCCACAACCAATGAGCAACTGCGAGCATTAGATGATCATATTCTTGGTATCATTGGCGCGAATAATAACGGCGTTGTGCCTAACCAACCGCAATCTTGGGCAGAATATAGCTCTTCTGGTAGCCGCTGGCGCGGTGGGCCAGGCGTAAAATGGGGCGCAGCTGACACCCCTGTTGAATTAGAAGAAACCCCATGGGACGATCGCCAAAAAGTGGGCATGCGCAGCTCAATGGCCGAAATGTATTTTGGCCGCGACGAAGCCAATAAAATCTTCAAACGTCCTGGTGGCTGTCATTCTTGTCCTATTCGCTGTTTCTGCGAAATCAAGAACCCAAAAATGAAAACCGAATACAAACTACCAACTGAAAACATCACAAATGTATGTTTAGGATTCCTTGATCCATGGTATTCAATGGGTAAACCAAGCAGTGGTGAAAAACGCACCGATATTCAAACCGTTGGTGCTTATTATATGGATTATAATGGCATTTGGAGCGCCTATGGCCAGCTTTCTCATGTCATGCGTGAATTTACCGCACGCGACTTTTGGAAAATAATTCTACCTGCAGAAGAATATGCAGCGATTAATTGGGCCCAGTACGCTGACCAAGATGCTCACTTCATGCAAGATTACTATACTCGAATTGCTCATGGTGCATCTTATAATGGCTCAAACATTTTTGGCCGTATGCTTGGTCAAGGTTTACATAATTTTATCAACGATGATGGTGAGCTTTATAACATTGAAGATATTCTAAACGAAGTCGAATCACCAAGAATGGCAGGACTGACATTTGCACTTGAAAGTGATGAAGGTTATGAATTCTACGGTGAGACCTATAGCGTATTCTTAGATTCCCATGTAAAAGTATTCAATCGCTCAATGGTTGGTGGTGTACATCATGCCAGTGAGTCTGCAGGACAAGTTGGAGCACTGCTCAACACTGTATTTAACCGTGACCCACAATGTCATTCACACATTAATTTAATCAATTGTGGCCTTCCTTGGGCGAAAATTGCAGAAGTCGCAGAATCAATGTGGGGCCCCGGTGCATTTGACCCAGTCAAACATTACACTGAAATGAACACGTCTAAAGCTAAGTTTGCTAAATGGTGTTTAGTGAAAAACGTACTGCATGATTCACTGACTTTATGTAACTGGATGTTCCCGCTATTGGTTTCACCTGACGTAAATCGTGATTACATTGGTGATAGCTCAATTGAATCGCAAATGTTCAGTCTCGTCACAGGGATTGAGACCTCTGAAGCAGAGCTTGATGCAAAAGCTGAAACGGTACTGCAACTGCATCGAGCATTAACAGTGTTGCAAATGAATGAGCCAAATCAACGTGAAAAACATGATGTGTTATCTGAATGGGTTTACGATTTAGATCATGACATGAACTTTGGCGATGAAGGCACGATTAAAATGGATCGCGACGATATCCAAATAGGTTTAGACATGTTCTATGCCGAAATGGGTTGGGATAAAGACACAGGCGTGCCTACACGTGCCACCTTAGAGAAGTTCAAACTGGGCTATGTCGCAGATAAACTAGAAAGTTTAGCCTTGCTACCAGCTTAAGCATTGATTAGTTAGTAATAAAGAAAGGTGGTTATTTCATGATTGAACTAGTCGATTATATTCGTTTACTCAGTAAGGACGGTCGTCTTGTGACGGCCGAACAGGTCATTGCCGTTGCTGGGCTTGATCTTGAAATTGAAGATGTAGAAGTCGCGCATCAAGCCCTGATTGAAGATAGTCAATATCAAGATATCGCCATCATTGCTGCAGAAACTGAACATTACTTTTATTCTAAAAAGTTCATTGTCCGCAGCTATGCTACTCAGTGGGTGGGTGTTAAAGACGGTAAGTTAATTGAAACTATGGCGGACTATATTCGCCGTTACTCTTCAATGGGTGAATTAGTCGCGGCATCAAATTTCACCCATCCACCCTATAACCTTGAGCATTCAGCGTTAGTAGGCTTGATAGAGAGGTTTGATCAAACAGCAGGATGTGAAGATATTCATTTTCAGCTGGATGCTCAATCCTATGAAACTAAAAGTGAGGGTTACTTTTTTTCTATCAAAACCATGACAACAACCTATGCCAAAGTGCTAGCGGATCATGATCCTTTTGAATGGTCAGCGTAAACTCATTATTCATTAATGAGTTGAAGGATAAAATTTAACAATGCCAATCGAAAGATTGGCATTTTCTTTTATCTGCAACGTTATCATCAGGTTCAAGAATGAGTTTCAAAGTTAAGTTTCAACGTTAAATTTCAAAAGCCAGTTTAAGGCAAGATTCTCTGTTACTCATATAACATATTGAAATTCACTATTTCACTCAGTATACAAAATAAACTTTAGGATGATTTTCTTTTTAATTATCGTTAGTTAACAGTTCGATAGTATAAATCATACAAAAGCGTGATTAAGGTATAAATTATTACAACGCTCTCTGCTCAGTTACCTCTAAATTGGTACATTACTAACAAGGTTAATCCATAATAAGCGTGCATAATGAACCCTACAACAACACAAGAAAGGTTACTAAACCTCGACTACATGACCTTATTAGTTTTTTTAAGGCTATATGAATTCCAAAGCGGAAAATTAACAGCTGAGTCATTTAGCGTCCCTCAATCAAAAATCAGCCGCTGTTTATCAAGGCTCAGAGAAGCTTTTGATGATCCTTTGTTTGTAAAAAGAGTGTCAGGATTAGAAATTACCGATAAGTCACAGCGCTTATATCCAATATTAAAAAAAATTGAAATAAACCACATCGACCTTGCCCAAGAGATTAATAAAAGCGTTGAAAGCTTAGACAGTGACATTATTATTAAAGCTCCATCAGGTTTTACCAATGGCGTATTAAGAAAGCTTTATAACTGCCAATGTGAGAACCATTGCGGCAGTGCATGTGTCAAGTCTGCAGTACTGCAAGACAATGGCTCAAATGATGAAGAAATGCTGTTAAATAGCCAGTGCGATATGGTTATTAGCTGTAATCCGTCTATTCATGTTGGTATTCAAAGCCAAAAGATTTGTGAAGTAACAGACACTTTTGTCGTCGCTAAACATGATCACCCCATTTGGGATGAAATCTATAAACCCCTTTTAGATCGCGTATTAAACTACCCTGTCATTTTAACGGAAGTAATGCACTTCAACAGCGAGCTTGAAGCCACGCCGTTAAAGCAGTTTGCTGACGGCAGAATGCGAGAATTAAAAGTCGCAGCAAAAACCAATAATTTAAATGAGATTTACGATTTTTTAACTGGCACAGATGCCATCACGCTAGTGGTTTCTCAAGGTGCGGTTGATTATTTAACTAATGACGATGCTTTACGCGCGCAAATCGTGCCGCAAACAGAGCGCGCTGAGTTAATGCGCAACAAGCCCAATATGACGCTGTATATGCAAACTCGTAAAACTGAGCGCAAGTTATCAAACTGCGTTAAAAATAAGATAGCAGAGCTGATTGCTACGGGTGCCAATGGCTGTATTAAAGCTTGCCAATTATCGCGTTAATCGCAATAAATTCATAACGCATGCACCCAGTTATACCACGCCAACTAGGCTAACTTAGTTGGCGTTTTTATTGCCTTAAATCCGCCTATTTGACACATAGCGCTGTTCCCCGCAAGATAATCAACAAACTAAAAAAGACTAAAACCCTCCTAAAACAGGCTTTTATCACTAGATTGCGAAGAATGGAATCAAGATGTTTAGACAAAATATTATTATTACTGGCGCCAGTTCAGGGCTAGGCCAAGGTATGGCACTTGAGTTCGCGAAACAAGGCGCTAACTTAGGTTTGTGCGCAAGGCGGACCAATCGTTTAGAAGCATTAAAAGCCCAAATCAACGACACTTATCCCAATGTCAAAGTCTGGTTACTAGCCTTAGACGTTAACGATCATCAACAAGTATTTGACGTGTTTGAGCAATTCAAAGAGCTAATGGGCAATGTCGACAGGGTTATTGTTAATGCAGGCATGGGTAAAGGTGGCTCTATCGGCACTGGGCTTTTTGAAGCCAATAAACAGACTGCCCAAACCAATTTTGTTGCAGCATTAGCTCAGTGTGAAGCAGCAATGAAAATTTTCCGACAACAAAATGCAGGGCATCTGGTCACCGTTTCATCAATTAGTGCTCTGCGCGGTTTCAGGCGCGCGATGACGGTTTACGCCGCGACTAAAGCTGGACTGACTTCGTTAACCGAAGGGATCCGACTCGATGTTATGAATACACCAATAGCGGTTACTTGTGTGCATCCAGGATACATTAAAACTGAGATTAACGATCACGCTGATGGCGCGCCATTTATGGTTGATGCAGAAACCGGTTGTCGAGCTATGGTCAAAGCTATCAATAAAGAGCCGGCTAACTGTTATGTGCCGAGTTACCCATGGGCATTTATCCAACTTATTTTAAGAGTACTGCCAGATAAAATGCTACGCAAAATGAGTTAAAAAACAACAAATCGAACAAGCATCAAACCAAAAGACAGTAAAATTGTTCAATAAATATTTTGATACCGTATCATCTTAAATTACGGCTCTGCATAAAAAAGAGAAGCATTAAGCTTCTCTTTTTTGTGCTCGTCTCGCGCCTGTCTAATGAGTATAGGGCGACAAAGTCGCTTACTTAAGTTCAGTAATATTGATTGAACCTTTACCGTAAGTTGGATGACCTTTTTGTTGTTCTTCAGGCAGTTGATTAATGCAGTAATTGATATAAAAAATGTTAAACACGACTGTGAGAATTTTATTCATTTTCAAATCAATGCCGAAATTCACGTGGGCATAATCTTGCAATGCCGCTCGCGCTCTAAATGACCAAAATACATATAAAAAGAAAGCGCCAAAAAGTAATAAACTGCCGATACCACTCATTAAGCCAAAGTCACTGTGTGACAACACACCACCAAAACCAAAGCAAACTGCTATCGCAATAATAAACGAATCATCAGCAGTGCGAATTGAAGTAATCTCGTCCATTTTGGGATACTTAGCAAATAACCAAATTATCGGATATATCCCACCAGTAAAAACGGTTAACCAAAATAATCGGCTGGTTTTAGTATTAATCTTTTCAGGTAATTCTTTAATATTATTCATATACGTTGATCAAACCTTTGTCATATTTACTGGTTAACACTTATCTGCATCACTAACTTAGTTGCTACTCGACAATGTAATCTGCCTACCTTGACTGCATCATTGCTAAATGACACCCAAAGATTATAAATTAAAAACAGTTCAATTTGATTAAATAACACTATAAATCAGCATGTAACTCCCATTTTAGACCAATTATCGCTGTAATCCAGTCCCGTTTTAACGCATGACGACCTAGTTCATATCGAATCATTATTTTAAAGGCAATAAAAAACGAGCCATTTGGCTCGCTTTCAATAACACTAACAAACTACACAGTAAGCTCTTTGGTAAGCGAATCAGCATACCCCATCTTAGTTAACGCAGTGCGAACAATATCTAATGTCATTGGATCTTCAATGGTCGCTGGCACAGTATATTCATTGTTATCAGCGATTTTACGCATGGTGGCACGTAATATTTTGCCTGAACGAGTTTTAGGTAACTTTTGTACTGCACTCACTAATCTAAAAGAAGCGACTGGGCCAATTTCATGGCGTACTAAGGCCAGTAACTCTTTGTAAAGTTGCTCATCTGATAAATTAACGCCATTTTTAAGCACCACTAACCCGAGTGGTACTTGGCCTTTTAACTTATCTTGTACCCCAATGACCGCAGCTTCAGCCACTGCATCATGCTGACATAACACTTCTTCAAAGCGACCAGTCGATAAACGGTGCCCTGCGACATTAATAATGTCATCAATACGGCTCATGATATACAGGTAACCATCTTCATCAATGTAACCCGCATCACCCGTTAAATAGTACCCTTCATACATCGACAAATAACTGTCTACATATCGTGCATCGTTATTCCAAAGCGTGGTGAGATTACCTGGTGGCAACGGCAGTTTAATCACTACATTACCGCTTTCATTGGCAGACACTTGCTCACCCATAGCATCAAGCACCTCTACTTGATAACCAGGAACAGGTCTTGCGGGCGATCCAGCCTTAATCGCAATCGGATCAACGCCCATTAAGTTCGCCGCCACAGGCCAGCCTGTTTCAGTTTGCCACCAATGATCGATAACAGGTTTGCTGAGTTTATCTTGAGCCCAGTGAAGCGTGTCTGGATCGCAGCGCTCACCAGCTAAAAATACTTGGCCTAAACAAGATAAATCAACACCTTTTAAAAGCTCCCCATCAGGGTCTTCACGCTTAATCGCGCGAATTGCGGTCGGTGCAGTGAAAAAGCTTTTTACTTGATAGCTTTCAATAATGCGCCAAAATGCGCCAGCATCTGGGGTGCCAACAGGCTTACCTTCATACATTAATGTGGTAGCGCCAGCCATTAACGGCCCATAAACAATGTAAGAGTGACCCACCACCCAACCCACATCAGATGCTGCCCAAAATACATCGCCTGCTTCAATATTATAAATGTGCTTCATCGACCATGTCATAGCAACCGCGTGACCACCATTGTCACGCACAACGCCTTTGGGTTGCCCAGTGGTGCCCGAGGTATACAGCACATATAAAGGGTGAGTTGATTCAACAGGCACGCAATCCACAAATGGGGCATCCGCTATTGCAGTCTGCCAGTCAGCATCTCTCACAGGTTGCATCTCTGCACTATACTGGGGACGATTTAAAATAACGCAGTGATTCACTTCATGGCTAGCTTGATTTAATGCTTCATCTAAAAGCGGTTTGTATTTCACTACGCCTGATGGCTCGATACCGCACGAAGCCGAAAGAATTAACTTGGGTTTAGCGTCGTTAATGCGTGTCGCTAACTCATTTGCAGCAAAGCCGCCAAACACTACAGAATGAATAGCACCAATCCGCGCACACGCTAACATCGCGTAAGCAGTTTCAGGCACCATTGGCATGTAAATCACCACCCTATCGCCTTTTTCAATCCCGATAGACTGCATATAACCCGCTAAACGGCTTACTTGAGATAGTAATTCTTGATAGCTAATACTGTATTGGTTTTGCGTCACTGGACTTATATATTCGATTGCAGTTCGTTCGCCATGACCCGCTTCTACATGTCTGTCGACTGCGTTATAACAGGTGTTCATTTCACCACCAGCAAACCACTTATAAAACGGCGCGTTAGACTCATCAAGCACTTGCTTGAATGGTGTAAACCAGGTTACAGCCTCTGCTGCCTGTTGCCAAAACCCTTGCTTATCTTGCAAAGATTGCTGATGCATTTGCTTTCCTAATCCAGCCATCTTTTACTCTCCAGTAAACTGCTTGTCAGTTAATTTTAAATCGTAGTGATTATTTTTATTTCATTATGGCGTGGTTAAAAAATAAACCCTATTAGACCAAGGGATATAGCATTTCATGGATTAAATAAGGATTTTTAATCTGCACTTAATGAGTTAACGTATTGAAATTAAAACACTCGTATAAATTTTCATGTCACCTATTTAGCAAAACTTGATATAATGCCTAGTGCTAACTTGAGCTATGACTGGTGAATGCCCACCTTGATTGGCAAGCACGATTTACAAAAATCCCCGCTAAAAAAACCGTTACAAACTGGCAGCAAACTTTACCTTTACGTAAACTTCATATATCTTGCATCAAAAGACGTACTTTTGGTGAAACGATGAGCGCAAATTTAAATCCACAATCCACTTATTCAATTAGTGATTTATCAAAGGAATTTGATATCACCACACGGAGTATTCGTTTCTACGAAGACCAAGGGTTAATTAAACCTAAACGCCGTGGGCAAACCCGTATTTACAGTCTGAAAGACCGTGTACGTTTAAAACTTATTCTACGTGGTAAGCGCCTAGGCTTTTCGCTAGCTGAAACCCGTCGTTTGTTTGAACTCTACGATGCAGACAAAAGCAGCACATCGCAGCTGCACACCATGCTTGATTTAGTCGAAGAAAAGAAAGCATCACTGCAACAGCAAATGGACGATATTAAAGTGGTATTAATGGAGCTTAATTCGGCAGAGCAACAATGTAGAGCAGCCCTTAAAGAAGAAGCTTAAATACTTATTTTAAGTAAGCATTGAGATATCAATAACTCAACAAATAGAAGTTAATCTCAAAAGGTATGCATCAGCTCATATAGCGCTCAAGTAAATAGCACGTTAATACAGATAGTTACACCAAGTAGTAACATCAAGCAGTAACACCAAGAGCTAGCGGAACTCATCGCCGCTATTTTTTGAAGTAACAAGTAAAACAACATTGAGCCCGTACAAAGAGATGGGCCAATAACAACATAACAAGCTTGACCATAAAAATTATAAGCCCAAGAAACAACATAGTTTCACGGCAGCAGTAACCTATATTCAACAGGACACAAGACAATGACATCACTCTACACAAGCCTTAATTTCGGCCTGGGCGAAGACGTGGACATGCTTCGCGACGCCATCCACGACTTTGCCAGCAACGAGATTGCTCCAATCGCTGCACAAGTTGATCAAGACAATGCATTTCCTAACCACATGTGGCCTGTTTTAGGCGAAATGGGGTTACTGGGTGTAACTGTGCCTGAAGAGTTTGGCGGCGCTAACATGGGCTACCTTGCACACGTGGTCGCAATGGAGGAAATCTCCCGCGCATCTGCTTCTATCGGCCTAAGTTATGGTGCCCACTCAAACCTTTGCGTTAATCAAATTAACCGTAATGGTAACGATGCGCAGCGCGCAAAATACCTACCTAAACTTGTCAGCGGCGAACATATCGGCGCATTGGCGATGAGTGAGCCTAATGCAGGTTCTGATGTGGTATCAATGAAGCTTAATGCCCGCAAAGAAGGTGACCGTTACATTCTTAACGGCAACAAAATGTGGATCACTAACGGCCCTGATGCTGACACTTTGGTGATTTACGCTAAAACCGATATCGACAAGGGCCCACACGGTATTACAGCCTTCATCATTGAGAAAACATTCAAAGGTTTCAGCACAGCGCAAAAGCTCGATAAATTAGGTATGCGCGGCTCAAACACTTGTGAGTTGGTATTTGATAACTGTGAAGTACCAGAAGAGAACATTCTTGGCGGTCTGAATAACGGCGTCAAAGTGTTGATGAGCGGCTTAGATTACGAACGTGTTGTGCTATCAGGTGGCCCACTTGGGATCATGAATGCCTGTATGGATATTGTTGTACCTTACATTCACGAGCGTGAACAGTTTGGTAAATCAATCGGTGAGTTCCAGCTTATTCAAGGCAAAATCGCTGACATGTACACAGGCATGAATGCTGCAAAATCTTATGTCTACAACGTAGCCAAATCATGCGATCGCGGTGAGACGACCCGTAAAGATGCCGCTGGCGCTATCTTATACAGCGCAGAGCTAGCAACCAAAATGGCACTCGATGCAATTCAGTTACTCGGCGGTAACGGTTATATCAATGAATATGCAACGGGCCGACTACTGCGTGATGCCAAGCTATATGAAATTGGCGCAGGCACCTCTGAAATTCGCCGTATGTTGATTGGTCGTGAACTGTTTAACGAAACAAAATAATCAGCAAAACGCTAATTATCTATACACCAAAAAGCATAACCTAAGCCTTTTTAAATGGCCACATTGAAAGTGTTATTGCGAAGCATGGTTGGGAGTTCCCCCCATTGTCTCAGCCATGCTATCGCGCCACTTGACTCATTAAGGATATGAATTGTGACGCAATTGAGCAGCCGTATTAACTCCCGCAGCGATGAATTTAAAGCCAAGCATAACGACATGGCCACACTCGTCGATGATTTAAAAATCAAACTCGCTAAGATTGAGCAAGGTGGTGGCCCTGTCGCCCTTGAACGTCATCTATCGAGAGGTAAATTGCTCCCGCGCCAACGAGTGGAAAAACTGCTCGACCCAGGTTCGCCATTTTTAGAAATCTCCCAATTTGCCGCCTATGAAGTTTATGATGAAGCTGTTCCAGCAGCAGGCGTAATCGCAGGTATTGGTCGTGTCAGTGGCGTTGAATGTATGATTATCGCCAATGACGCAACCGTTAAAGGCGGCACTTACTACCCTATTACCGTCAAAAAGCATTTACGCGCCCAAGACATTGCCAGTCGCTGTCATTTGCCATGTATCTACCTTGTCGATTCTGGCGGCGCAAACTTACCACGCCAAGACGAAGTATTCCCCGATCGCGACCATTTCGGGCGCATCTTTTATAATCAGGCGCAAATGTCAGCTAAAGGCATTCCGCAGGTTGCTGTCGTGATGGGCTTATGCACTGCTGGCGGCGCTTATGTACCCGCAATGGCAGATGAATCGATTATCGTAAAAGAGCAAGGCACTATCTTTTTAGCTGGACCGCCATTAGTGAAAGCGGCAACTGGTGAAGAAGTCTCAGCAGAAGAGTTAGGCGGCGCTGAAGTGCATACCAAAATCTCTGGGGTTGCCGATCACTTAGCCCAAAATGATGACCATGCACTTGAGCTTGCCCGTAAATCAATTTCTCGCCTTAATCATCAAAAAGAAATTGCCGCGCAATTAAGCCCTGTTAAACCGCCAAAGTTTGATATTAACGAGCTTTACGGCATTGTCGGCACCGATCTTAAAAAACCATTTGATGTCAAAGAAGTCATCGCCCGTATGGTCGATGATTCAGATTTTGATGAATTCAAAGCCAATTATGGCAACACGCTGGTTTGCGGTTTCGCCCGTATTCATGGCTACCCCGTCGGCATTGTGGCTAATAACGGTATTTTGTTTTCAGAGTCAGCCCAAAAAGGCGCTCACTTTATTGAGCTATGTTGCCAGCGAAAAATTCCATTACTGTTCTTACAAAACATCACCGGATTCATGGTCGGTAAAAAATACGAACATGAAGGCATTGCCAAGCACGGCGCGAAAATGGTTACCGCCGTATCCTGTGCAAATGTGCCTAAATTCACCGTGATTATTGGTGGCAGTTATGGCGCGGGTAACTACGGCATGTGCGGCCGCGCATTCGAGCCAACCATGATGTGGATGTGGCCCAATGCACGCATTTCAGTCATGGGCGGCGAACAAGCTGCTGGTGTATTGGCCACAGTTCGCCGTGACGGTTTAGCCCGTAAAGGCCAAGACTGGTCTGATGAAGACGAGCAAGCCTTTAGAAAACCGATTGTTGAGCAATATGACAAAGAAGGTCATCCCTACCATGCCAGTGCACGCCTGTGGGATGACGGCATTATCGACCCTGCTCAAACGCGTGATGTAGTGGGTTTAGCGTTATCGGCGGCGTTAAATGCGCCTATTGAAGATACCAAGTTTGGTGTGTTCCGCATGTAATTGCGGTTATTCATTCAATATCAATAGGAGCATGCAAACATGGCAATAGCCAACCCATATCAATACATCCAATGCCAGCTAAACCAAGGTGTTGCTGAGCTAATATTAAACCGTATTGAAAAGCATAATGCCTTCGATGAAGTGATGATTAGCGAAATGATTAGCGCCATTGAAGCCTTTGCTATCAACAGTCAATGCCAGCAATTGATACTGCGAGCAAACGGTAAAAACTTCAGTGCAGGTGCTGATTTAAATTGGATGCGCAAACAAGCAAAAATGGATTTTGAGCAAAACCTTAGCGATGCCAACGAACTGGCTAAGTTAATGCACGTGCTAGATAAGTTCCCTAAACCGACTATCGTTTTAGTCAATGGTGCAGCCTTTGGTGGCGCACTTGGGCTAATTTGCTGCTGCGATATTGCCATTGCCAATGAACGTGCCAGTTTTTGCTTAAGCGAAGTCAAACTCGGGCTTATTCCAGCAGTGATAAGCCCATACGTGGTTCGCGCAATGGGTAACCGCCAAGCAAGGCGCTACATGCTAACCGCCGAGCGATTTAGCGCAGAGGTTGCATTAACTCATCAAGTTATTCATGAAATAAATGATGACTTAGATGCTGCAGCAAAACCATTTATTGAAGCCTTTAATGGCAACAGTCCTCAAGGTATGGCGTGGGTTAAAGCCTTAGTGTCGCACCTTGAAGATGGCGTTATTGATGACGCTACCCTCGCCCATACCAGTGAGCAAATTGCTCGCATTCGTGTGTCAGATGAAGGCCAAGAAGGCCTTAATGCATTCTTTGAAAAACGCTCGCCAGCTTGGATAAGCAACCAACAACAAAACGCCAAGACTGATGCACAAGGAGCCAAATAATGTTTACCAAATTATTAATTGCTAACCGCGGTGAAATTGCTTGTCGCATTATTAATACCGCCCGCGCAATGGGCGTTCGCACTGTTGCTTTATATTCCGATGCCGATGCCAATGCCCGTCATGTTGCCATGGCAGATGAGTCATTTCATATTGGTGGCAGCGCACCAGCAGAGTCGTACTTAAAGGGTGATGTCATCATAGATATCGCCAAAAAATCAGGTGCTGAAGCGATACACCCAGGTTACGGTTTCTTATCTGAAAACGCAGGTTTTGCTCGCAGCTGTGAGCAAAACGGCATAGCCTTCATTGGTCCAGGCAGCGATGCCATTGACTCAATGGGCAGTAAAAGCGCCGCAAAAATCATTATGGGCGCAGCCAATGTACCGCTAGTGCCGGGTTACCATGGCGATGCACAGGACGACAACACCTTACTTGCTGAAGCAGAAAATGTCGGCTATCCCATGCTGATTAAAGCAGCCTATGGCGGCGGTGGTAAAGGCATGAAAATCGTTGAAAAACAAGCTGAAGTACTTGATGCGATTAACTCAGCTCGCCGTGAAGCGGCATCATCGTTTGGTAATGACAAACTGTTGATGGAACGCTATTTGCGCCAGCCTCGCCATGTTGAAGTGCAAGTATTTGCCGATACTTTTGGCAACACAATTTACTTATCTGATCGTGATTGCTCAATTCAACGTCGTCACCAAAAAGTGGTCGAAGAAGCGCCAGCGCCAGGTTTGTCTGATGCGCTGCGTCAGCAAATGGGTGAAGCCGCTGTTGCTGCAGCCAAAGCAATTGATTATGTGGGCGCAGGTACGGTTGAATTCTTATTAGACACCGACGACAGCTTTTACTTCATGGAAATGAATACCCGTTTGCAAGTAGAGCATCCAGTAACCGAAATGGTCACAGGACAAGACTTAGTAAAATGGCAGTTAATGGTGGCCAGCGGCAGTGAGTTACCCCTTAAGCAAGATGAGGTCAGTATTCACGGCCATTCATTTGAAGTACGTATCTATGCTGAAGATCCCCGTAATGAGTTCCTGCCAGCGGCGGGTAAATTAAACTTTTTACGTGAGCCTGATCAAAACCGCCATGTGCGTATTGATTCTGGTATTCGTGAAAACGACGTCATCAGTAACTTTTACGACCCGATGATTTCAAAATTAATCGTATGGGACGAGTCTCGCCCACGTGCGCTGCAGCGTCTGACTCATGCATTAAGCTCATACCAAATTAGCGGTCTTAAACATAACATCGAGTTTTTAGCTAATATCGCTGAGCATCCCGCATTTGCTGAAGCTGATTTTTGCACTGACTTTATCGAACGTTACGCCAGCAGTTTAATTGGTGACGTCACCAATGAGTCGGATAATGCCCTCGCCTTAGCAGGCCTTTATCAAGTGCTTTCTCGTCAAGAGACCGCAAAGGTTAACGCCACCAATAGCGACGACCCATACTCGCCTTGGGGACAAGTCAGTGGCTTTAGGCTCAATAGCGCCAGCGTGCACCATGTAGCGCTACTCGATGATGAGCAAACGTTGCAAAACTTAGTCATTACTGACTTAGGTGATGCACTGCACCTTGGCCTAAACGGTCAAGCGCTCAAGCTTGCTGGTTCCATAGTTGATGACATGTTATTAGCTGAAATTAACGGCCATAAAAGTAAAGTCCCAGTCAGCCATGAAGGTGATGATTTTACTCTTTTCTTACCGTCTGGCAGTTACCACTTTAAAGCGGTTCAGGCACAAGTTGCCGAAGACACAGCAGACAGTGCGGATAAATTAAAAGCACCAATGAATGGCACTGTGGTCACCCACTTAGTTGAGGTGGGCGATAGCGTCACTGAAGGCCAAGGCTTATTAGTGATGGAAGCGATGAAAATGGAATACACCATTGAAGCGCCATTTGATGGTGTGGTCAGTGAGTTTTACTTCCAAAGCGGCGAACTCGTGACCGATGGCGCTCAGCTATTAAATGTCGAAGCGCTTAATGTCGAAGCTCTGAATGTAGAAGTTGCAGAAAAGGAAGCCTAATGATGAATGCAGCGAGTCTTCCTAACAAAGTCAGTATTTTTGAAGTTGGCGCCCGTGATGGCTTACAAAATGAAAAGGCTGTTAGTACCCAAGATAAATTGACCTTAATTGAGCAACTCGCCGATGCAGGGGTCAAGCGTATTGAAGCCGCCAGTTTTGTGTCACCTAAATGGGTGCCACAAATGGCTGATTCAGGTGACGTGCTTAAAACTGTCAAGCGTAAACAAGGCGTGGTCTACTCTGCTCTTACCCCCAATCTAAAAGGGCTGGAACTTGCACTTGACGCTGGCGCCGATGAAGTTGCCATCTTTGGCGCGGCATCTGAAAGCTTCAGTCAGCGCAATATCAACTGCTCTATTGAAGAGTCGATAACACGCTTTGAGCCAGTCATGGCACTGGCTAAGCAAAGAAGCATCCCCGTTCGCGGCTATGTTTCCTGTGTCCTCGGTTGCCCTTACGAAGGTGACATTGATATTAACGAAGTCGCCCGAGTGTCTGAAATACTTTACAAAATGGGCTGTTACGAGATTTCACTTGGCGACACCATAGGTGTTGGCACGCCCATTAAAGCCCGTAAGATGGTTGAAGCCGTTGCTAAATTAGTCCCGGTTGAAAAACTGGCGCTGCACTTTCATGACACCTACGGCCAAGCGTTAGCTAATATCGCAGCCTGTTTAAGCACAGGCGTTAGCGTGATTGATTCATCCGTTGCAGGCCTTGGCGGTTGCCCGTATGCCAAAGGCGCATCAGGCAATCTTGCTACCGAAGATGTGGTTTACATGCTGCACGGAATGGGCATCGAAACCGGCATTAATTTAACTAAGCTTGCTAAAGCAGGTCAGCAAATAAGCCACACTTTAGGCAGAACAACAGGCTCAAAAGTGGCACAAGCTATTTGCGCAGAATAAACCGTTTTTAGCTAAGTAAGCTTTTTAGCTAAGAAGCTTTTAGCTAATAAATAGTATGTAGATAGCAGACCAAATACATCGCGATGGGCATTAATTGCCACTCGCGCAATACAGAAAAGGACAAGATGATGGCAGGACTCAACAAAGTCGTTCACAGTTACGATGAAGCCCTAAACGGCCTCAGTAATGATATGACCATTATGGTCGGCGGTTTCGGATTATGTGGCATTCCAGAAGGTCTGATTAATCACATGGTCAAAATGGGCGTCACTGGATTAACCGCTATTTCAAATAATGCCGGTGTGGATGACTTTGGTTTAGGCTTGCTACTAAAAGAGCGCCAAATTGCCACGATGATCGCCTCTTATGTCGGTGAAAATGCCACTTTTGAGCAACAAATGTTGTCTGGTGAACTTAATGTCATCTTAACGCCACAAGGCACGTTAGCTGAAAAGATCCGTGCTGGCGGCGCAGGTATCCCTGCCTTTTTCACCGCTACTGGTTACGGCACACCGATTGCTGACGGTAAAGAAACCCGTGAAATCAAAGGCCGTCATTACGTGCTTGAAGACTCATTGACCGCTGACTTTGCCCTCGTTCGAGCTTGGAAAGCTGACACCATGGGTAACTTAATCTTCCGTAAAACCGCAGCGAACTTTAACCCGATGATGGCGACAGCTGGCAAAATCACCGTGGTAGAAGCTGAAGAAATTGTGCAGCCAGGTGAGTTAGACCCTAACCATATTCATACCCCAGGTATTTACGTCGACCGCGTAATTCAAGCAAGTTTTGAGAAGCGCATCGAACAACGTACAGTCAAACCAAACGCAGCGGCAGCAAAATAAGGAGCAAGACATGGCATTATCAAGAGAACAACTTGCTCAACGTGTAGCCCAAGAAATGCAAGATGGCTTTTACGTTAACTTAGGTATCGGTATTCCAACCTTAGTGGCTAACTATATTCCTGAAGGCATGAGCGTGATGCTGCAATCTGAAAATGGTTTATTAGGTATGGGCGAGTTCCCAACTGAAGACACCATAGATGCAGACCTGATTAATGCAGGTAAGCAAACCGTCACCGCTGTCGATGGCGCATCGTTTTTCTCATCGGCAGAAAGCTTTGCCATGATCCGCGGCGGCCATGTTGATTTGACCGTACTCGGCGCTTTTGAAGTCGATGTAAATGGTTCAATCGCCTCATGGATGATCCCAGGCAAGTTAATTAAAGGCATGGGCGGCGCCATGGATTTAGTGGCTGGCGCTGACAATATTATTGTCACCATGATGCATGCTGACAAAAAAGGTAACTCTAAGTTACTGCCTTTATGCGAGCTGCCTTTAACGGGTTATGGCTGCATTAAACGCGTGATGACAGACTTAGCCTTTATGGAAATCAAAGACGGCGCATTCCACTTGTTAGAGCGTGCTCCAGGGGTGAGTGTTGAAGAGATCCAATCTAAAACAGCGGGTAAGTTGGTGGTGCCAGAGCATGTACCAGAAATGGTGTTTTAACTTCTAGCCAAAAGTTAATGTGTTGGCCTTTTTAAAATCAAAAGCGAGCTTCATTGGAGGTTCGCTTTTTTTGTTTTTATCTTTGCGATGACATTGGGTTAAATTGGGTAATTTGAAATAGATCAAAGTCGTGGCGCTT
>NZ_JBFRJJ010000033.1:0-2054 GCF_041468785.1 Shewanella sp. 10N.286.52.E4 | reverse complement strand
TCGATATCCCTTGCCGCTCCAACGAAGTGTTTTTCCTCTGACTTACTAAGCCAATTGACTACCGCCTTAGATTCGCCATCCATGGCTCAACTAAGGCTATGTCGGCGTCCTGCCTCCATCACGTCAATTAGCTTAACGTCATCGGACACTTCCAATGGAGTTGCTGAGCCAGGTCGTCAATTACCATCTCTGTAACTAAGCAAAAAAGACTTCCTACTCTCATGGCTCTTAGATAAGTCATAATAGTGATGGTGTATAACCTATTTTTATATTAAGTTATTATTATCAAAGATCTATGAAGAATCACTATCAATATTAAGCTGTCAAACAATATGACAAATATAGATATTTTATACACTAGAGGATATGAATTATGCGGGACTTAGGCTTAATGGGAGAGAGTACATTTAGCTTATGGTGTGCTGACGTAGGTTTGATTCCAAACGGCTCTCAGATTGATAAAACTGGATGGGATTTCTTTGTTGAACTTCCATTTAACTCAGGTTTATCGCCTCTGGAAATTCATAAATCTGCATTTGAATTCAAAGTTCAAGTTAAAGCAACAGATAAGAATGATAAAAAATTACAAATCACGCTTTCTAATTTAAGGCGACTAATTACAGCTCAAATGCCTGCATTTTTTGTTTTTATAGAATTTGACAAAAAAAATAGCGCACAAAGAGCTTATGTTGTTCATGTGGATAACAATCTGATATCAAGGGTTTTAAAACGACTTCATAAAATTGAACAGAGTAATGAAGATAACAATTTTAATAAACGAACAATGACAATTAACTATGATAATAGCAATCTTCTGGATATGCCCAATGGCGATAGTTTAAAAACTTGCTTTTTATCGCATATAGGCGACGATGCCTCTGAATATATTGTAAAGAAGAAGTCTCACTTAGAGTCGACTGGTTATGAAAATGGTTTTGCTCAGATAACTTTTACAACTGAAGGAGAAGACAATTTAAAATCTCTAATAGATGTCTCTCTAGGTATTGAACAAGAGGTCGACATTGTAAAGTTTAAAGGTGTTGATACACGCTTTGGTATATTAAGTAAAATTTCTTCATTTGATTCAAATGGTGGGAAACTAGCAATGCCAAATTTAAAACCCACTTCTGAAGCGAAAATTAGATTTAAACAAGATAGGTTCTCTGCAGGGTTATCATTTGATTGTAAATTCTATATGTCACCTTTCAACATAATGGTGCCAGATAAGCTGAAAAAAATGAGGGTTGAAGGAGAGTTTTTTGATTTAGTATTTACACCATATACAGGCGCAGCAAGTTACTCATTTTCATTTGGTGAAGGCATAAGGATGGAGGTTATTAAATTTAGAAATGCAGTTAAATTATTAAATTTACTAACTAAATCAGATAAAAACATTGTCGTTGAATTAATTTTCGACAATTCACCGAAGTTAGAGTTTGGAGTTGGCTGTAATGATCTTAATCTTGATTTTTCCCGGGAACTAAAGTCACTTGATAGTGCTGTAAAACTAATTGCCAATTTCGAAGTTACGGACTTTATTGATATTTCGTTTGATGAAGTTTCTCGATATGGAAATCAGATATCTCAGATGGAAGAAGTATTAACCTCATCTCCCAACTTATTCAAAGTTGAATTTGGAATAAATGTTGATGGGTATGATCCGACGAATAAAACGGCATGTATATTTCTGATTACAACTCCGATAGGAAGCCATATTTTTGGAGCTATAGTGGTTGTTACTGGCTACGTTGAAGAACTTGAAGACGAGAGGTATAGATTGATTGCAGAAGATGTAATAGTTGAACAAAAATTCTTTCAGAACAGGATCAAACTATTTCGAATGAAGATTTAGTTGCTGCTATAGAATTGGTAGAAGATAAATACAAAAATTTTACCGTTGTCACCATGTTTGATAAGTCAGTAAAAGAAAATAAAGAAGTAATTTAAACTAAGTAAACTTATCTAAAACACTCCATTTAAACCTGCTGACTCAACAGTCTCCGTTGGAAGTTGCTGAGGGTGTTGAAGAAAATAGCGTGAGTCCAGACATGGAT